>JARKUW010000185.1 GCA_029851965.1 Bacteroidota bacterium
CATACGCATTGCCTTTGGGCGATGGGGCTGAGGCATCAAGCCTGAAGGCAACGTTGGCATAGTCGCTTTCTGTGTCATTGTCCCGTTCCTCCTGATTTCTGATGTAAAAGCGGCCATTTTCATCAAACTGCTGCACATACTTGCCTGCTCGCTGGCGGTCTGGGAACAGGCGGATGTTAACGCCCGTGTCTCTGTCAATCCGTTCTACCTGTTCGGTCTTATACCGGAAGCTCCTAAGGTCGAACTTACGGAATTCATTTCCCCCACCAAAGTCATTGCTGAGCACATCGTTGTAAATCAGACTACCGGGTTTAATGTAGGTTGGTTTCGTGTTGATAATCGCTGTTTGTGGTATACCATTTTGCATCACCACTGCCTTGATGTCGTTAAAAGGATTCTGAATCGGAAAGGAGTGGAAGATGCTGAAGTTGATCTTCTGGTTTGTCGCGCGGAGCTGAACCTGCGTGCTTGATGTGCGTTCAATGCCTACATTGACCCGGCTGTCTACTACGTAGAACCGCTGCGAAATGGCAGGCTTGTCCCTGCGCTGGTCCAGATACACTTTGAGCAGATAATTGCCGGAGATCTTCGGACTTACCTGTTCATTGGGGATCCGCAGCGCGTAATGTGTGAACTTTTGCAGGGTATTTGAGGAGTACGTATAGTCGTTAATCCTGTCTTCACTGAAGCTTTTGAGGTAGTCGATAGGCGAGATTCCCGAAGGCTTCCAGTCCGATGTACAGTGTTCTATGGTGTACCAGTAGTCTTTGCTTCCGGCATCCAGGTCATCAAACGAAAAAACCAGCTGATCGCTGGAATTTAAGTTTACAATTGGTGTGGACTGCGCTTTTTGCCCATTGTAGCATTGAACTGTTTTTACCTGCGGTAAATAAACGTTGTTTTCGTAGTCGAATTGCTGTTGCGCAAATGCACCATGAAAAGCATATATAAATAAAAAGAGCAGTCCGGTACCTTTTATCATTTATCTTCCATTTCCATTATTTCAGCAGCCAGGGTTTCCCATGCTTGCTGTGCAGTGTCCAGAAGGTGTTTTGTTGCCGTATATCTCTTGTTTATTTCGTCAAGTTTGGCTTTATTGCCATACACCTGATCGTCCGCCAGTTCCACTTCTGTGGCCTTTAACTGCTTCTCGAGGTCAGCAATCTCTTTTTCAATGTTCTGAAGTTTATCATTCAGCTTCTTCAGCTGGCTCTGACTCGAAACGGGCTTCTCTTCCACTTTTGGCTTAACCTCTTTCTGTGGCTTTACCGGAATGGTTCCAGGAGCCGCAGGTGGTCTTTTGCTGTTCCACTCTTCGTATTCGGCATACGTTCCCGGATATTCTTTGATGTCCTTATCTTCGATAAACCAGATCTTGTTGGCAACGTTATCTAAGAAGTACCTGTCGTGGGAAACAGAGATGAAAGTACCTTCGTACTGCTGTAAAGCCTGAATCAGGATATTTACAGACTGTATGTCCAGGTGATTGGTTGGCTCATCCAGAATCAGGAAGTTGGAATCTGTCGTAAGGGATTTCGCAAGTGCAACCCTGGACTTTTCTCCTCCTGAGAGTACTCTGATCTTCTTAAACACATCGTCGCCCGTAAAAAGGAAACAGCCTAAAATCCCGCGTAATTCCGTATCTGTATGTTTCGGTGCGAAAGCCTGCAGTTCTTCCAGGATGGTATTCTCCAGGTGAAGGGATTCCAACTGGTGCTGTGCAAAGAACGTTGTGGTTACATTGTGCCCGGTTTCGCAGGTACCGTCAAACTCCTCCACGCCAGCGATCATTCTCAATAGCGTAGATTTACCTTTACCGTTGGCACCGATCAGGGCAATTTTGTCTCCTTTTTCAATCAGCCCATCCGCATTTTCAAGGATATCTACATTCGGATAGCTTTTTGTCGCGTTTTCAATCTTGATCACGTGACGCCCTGAAGGTTTGGAGAACTTGAATTTGAAGTTAACCGTTGGATTGTCGTCATCCACATCCTCCACACGCTCCATTTTGTCCAGCGCTTTCATGCGCGACTGCGCCATTTTGGCTTTAGATGCTTTGGCTTTGAAACGCTCAATTAAACGTTCTTCCTGCTTAATTTTTGCCTGTTGATTTTTAAACTCACCTTTCTGGATCTCTCCACGCAATGCCTTTTCTTCCAGATAGAAGGTATAGTTACCCGCATACGGTGTCAACTTTCCTTTTCTGGACTCCACGATTCTATTCACGACTTTATCCAGGAAGTATCTATCGTGCGACACAATAACGATGGCGCCTTCAAATCCCATCAGGTAGGTTTCCAGCCATTTGATGGAAGGTAAATCCATGTGGTTGGTTGGCTCATCCAGTAGCAGGATGTCCGGCGTTTGCAGAAGTATCTTAGCCAGCATCACACGCATCCTCCAACCTCCGGAGAAAGTATTTAGCGGGCGGTGCTGATCTGCAGTACTGAAGCCAAGACCGGCAAGAATTTCGTTTGCACGATATTCAATGTTGTAGCCGTCCAGTGCCTCAAATTCCTGCTGCTTATCGCTAAGCTTATATAGAACATCTTCAGAATAGTCTGTCTCGATTTTCTTTAATAATACCTCGATCTCATCGTGCAGCTGATTTTGGCGCTCGAAAGCTTCCATCGCAACGTGCAGGATACTATGGTGGGAGTCATACGACAGCAAATCCTGATTCAAGTAGCCAATCTTCAGGTCTTTAGACATGGAGATCGTGCCGGCAGAAGGTGCGTATTCACCTACAATTATTTTTAGAAGGGTAGATTTTCCAGTACCGTTGGCGCCAATCAGGCCAATTCGTTCACCTGGTTTAATGTGCCAGTTGGCCTCATCGTATAAGGCTCTGGAGCCGATCTGGAAAGTTAAGTCGTTTATTGAAATCATTTGGCTGCAAAAATACGATTTTTACACGCAATTTTTTTGATCAGCTTCCATATTCAGGGCATATTTGAACATTTTTAAGTCAGGGTTCTGAAATCGTTCTTATATTCGTGCCATGTACCGTTTTGTCAAGCCTGTTTTCTTTCGATTTGACCCAGAAAAAGTTCATCATTTTGTCGCTGAAAGGCTTAAGTGGTTCAATGATTATTTCCCGCTGGGAAAGACGATATTGAGAGGCAGCTTTGATGTACACATCAAGGGACTTGAACGTGAGGTTTTCGGTATTAAGTTCAGAAATCCTGTCGGCCTTGCTGCGGGTTTCGACAAGAACGGAGAATACGTAGAGGCATTAACCAACCTGGGCTTCGGCTTTATAGAGGTTGGTACCGTAACACCGCTGCCGCAGCCGGGAAATGAAAAGCCGAGAATGTTCCGCCTGACGGACGATTCCGCCATCATCAACCGGATGGGTTTCAACAATAAAGGTGTAGATACCCTGGCAGAGCGTCTCCGTTTACTGCGTTCGAAGAATTCCAAAATAGTTATCGGTGGAAACATCGGTAAGAACAAGAATACACCTAATGAGGATGCTGTAAGCGACTACCTGAAGTGTTTTTACCGTTTGTTCGACGTTGTAGATTATTTTGTCGTAAACGTGAGTTCACCAAATACACCTGGATTACGTGCTTTACAGGAGAAGGGGCCACTGAAGGAGCTTCTGAATGCTTTGCAGCGTGTCAACAACGTTAATGGGATTTCAAGGCCCATTTTGCTTAAGATCGCGCCTGATCTTACAAACGAGCAGCTGGATGACATCGTGGAAATTGTAACGGAAACCGGGATTGCGGGTGTCATTGCAACCAACACAACTACCGACCGGAATGGGCTGAATACGCCAGCGCGTATCTCAAAAGAGCAGGGCGGACTGAGTGGAAGACCGCTCGCAAGACGATCAACTGAAGTCATCCGCTACTTATCTGAAAAATCAAATAGATCTTTCCCGATTATTGGGGTAGGTGGTATTCACTCGCCCGAAGATGCGAAAGAGAAGCTTGCTGCAGGCGCATCCCTCATTCAATTGTATACCGGCTTTATTTATGAAGGCCCGGGCATTGTTAAAAAGATCTGTAAAGCGCTTGTGTAAATGCTGTAGCTATTAGATAGGAGTGGAGGCGTTCCTGTAACCTCAGGGTAGAAACAACTGTAACATCAGGGTAGAAACAAATTTCAGCAACCAACGCCGTTAAGAAAGAACACCTAAATTATAACGCATAAAAAAAGGATACTTGTTCAAGTATCCTTTTTTTATGTCTTTTAGAAAGAACTATGCGTTAGCAACAAGTTGTGCTAGGATTGCATTGTTTTTTGCCAACTGATCAGTAGTTGATTGTTGAGAACGGCTTCCAAGTTCAATGTTGGTAGCCAATTTCAATGTCTTCACTTCAAGACGTGAAGTAGTTTTATTCTTTCTGTCTTTTCTTTTTAATCTCGTAACTGCCATTGTCTTAAGCTTTATTTTTTTAATTTATACAAATCAGGAGGTCGAGAGCGGATTCGAACCGCTGTACGAGGTTTTGCAGACCTCTGCCTAGCCACTCGGCCACTCGACCTGTTGAAATTCAGGCTGCAAAAATAGTAATTATAAGTTAGGATGCAACTTATTTATTCAAATTTCTGCTGATCTCTGCACATATTATTGCGGCCGAAATCGAAACATTCAGCGATTCAGCTCCTCCGATTCTCGGAATAGTAACGGCTTCATGCATCATATCAGCAACAGAATCAGAAATTCCCTGACCCTCATTCCCGAGCACAATGATACCTTCTTTTTTCCACTTTACCTCAAATAAGTTTTCACCTTCCAGCATTGCACCATAAACGGGAACATCGGAGTTCTTCAAAAAGGGGGGCAAATCGGTGTAAAATACGTTTACCCTGGCCAGCGATCCCATGGTCGCCTGCACGGTTTTCGGGTTGTACACGTCTACGGTATTTTCCGAGCAGATTACATTTTTAAAGCCGAACCAGTCCGCAGTTCTTATAATTGTGCCCAGATTTCCCGGATCCTGCACGGCATCCAGCGCAATAGAGAACGTGTCCTTACAGACGTTCTTTTTGCCGGAGATCTCCTCTGGTATTCTCAGCACGGCCAGAACCCCTGGAGGCGCCTGCAGTGTACTAATCTTTGCGAGTTCGGCGTTGTTTACTTCAAATAACTTTATATTTGGAGCTAGTTTGGGCAGTAAAGGTTGGTATTGATGAAGATAATAGACACTGTGTATCTCGTACTTCGAGGAAACGAATTCTACAATCGACTTAATCCCCTCAATAATAAACAGTCCGTTTTCTTTACGGTACTTTTTTTGATGTAACGATTTTATAAAACCTATCTGAGATTTTGAAAGCATACCTTATTAATAAAAAGAAGCACAAGTTTCCTGCAATATTACTGTTTATTATTCTTTTTGTTTCGGCATGCTCTTCCACAAAATACATACAGGACTACCAGTCAATTGTTAAAAAGATAGAGATCGACAGTGTACCGAAGGCTTTCAGCGAGGAATCGCTGAACTATGTGCAAAAAGATATCCGCCCTGCGCCCAAATTCGGAATCAACGTAGGGTTGTATAACATCTTCTATGGGTTGTTCAAAACCAAGTCTGTGGGTAATCCTGCTCCGATCCTCGACAGCGCACTGGTCGAAATTTCCAGAACGCAGATCCAGAAGTTCCTGGTGAGTAAAGGGTATTTCAAAGCTACAGTCAAGTCCCAGATTGAAATCAAGGATCAACGCGCAGAGGTTTACTTTACCGCCAATCCCGGCATCCCTTTCTCCGTAAATAAATTCGAGTATGATATTGCAGATTCCACCCTCCAGCAGGTGTATCTTCAAAACAAAGCATCGTTCACTCACCTGAAGGACGGTATGCAGTACGATGACGACTCGCTGGTCTATGAGCGTGAAAAGATCTACGAGGTCATGAAGCAGAACGGCTACTACGACTTTCTTCGTCCCTACATCAAGTACTCGGTTGATTCAAACCTGAACAACAACAAAGTCAACGTCACCCTGCAGGTTGATAATCCCGAGGGCAAGGCGGCACATCCGGTGTACACCATTGGCGAAACCAATGTCGTCATCGCACCCTCTACAGATGGATTTCCGACGATGGATTCGCTGAAGCTCAATCCGAGGATCTTCCGCGGTATCCGCTTTACAGACCTTTCAAAAAGATTCAGAAGAAACCCGGTGGTCAGGTATGACTTCCTGAAGCAGGGGGATCTTTACGATATACGGAATGAAACACTCACTTACGACCGACTTTATGAGCTTAATGTCTTCAAGAATGTGAAGATCGATTACCTCAAAGCGAAGGACAGTTCAAACAAAGTGGATCCGGTCATCCGCCTCATCCCTCAAAAGCGCATGAGCAACCGGGTTGAGGGCGAGGTGCCATTCAATGCCGGTACGGTCGGCTTCACGCTGAGTAATACCTATACCAACAACAACATCTTCCGCGGCGCTGAGCGCTTTGAGTTCCAGGTTAAAGGCGGACTGCAGTCGAGGATAAATAATGGCACTTCGCTATTCAGCGATGTGTATCAGCGCGACTTCTCGCTGAGCGCCAATCTCGCTGTACCGCGCTTGATGATTCCTTTTGATATCCCCTTAATGGGAAAGAACGGAATGCCATTTACCACTTTTTCTACCAGCTATGTGTACTCCCTCCAAAAAGGGTTTTTCAACAGAAAGGTGTTTTTAAACTCCGTGACGTACGACTGGGTAGAGACCAAATCCAAGCTACACTCCTTAACGCCTCTGAATTTTGAATACCGCTTTGGAGGGCTTCTGATTGATACGACAAACGCCGAAGGGCAGGAGTTGATCGCAGCCAATAGCTATAACATCAAACTACTGGACAGGAAGGACATCACGCTCGGGGTCAAATACACCTATACGCTAAATGCAAACAAGCTGCTTCAGAATAACGACTTCTTTTATTTCCGCGGGAACATCGATATGGCGGGAAATCTTTTACAGGGGATCTCCAGGGTATTTGATGGGAAACATGATCCACGTTCAGGCGACTTCGGTTCCTTTTTCGGGTTGCCCTTCAACCAGTATGTCCGTCCGGAGATTGATGTCCGCTGGTATAAAGGTCTGGGTGGCATAAAACAGTTTGTCGCGCGCTTAAATGCCGGCCTTGGCTATGCCTACGGCAACTCCACGGCCATCCCTTTTGAGAAGTTGTTCTTTGCCGGAGGTTCAAATGGCGTGAGGGCCTGGCAGGCCAGAACACTGGGCCCGGGTAACTACAACCGTGCGCTAAGGATTCCCACAGAGGAAGCCAGGAGTACCCTCTATGGAATTGATCAGCTTGGCCAGATGCATATCGAAGCCAATCTTGAGTACCGTTACAAGCTGCTCGACAAGTTCTTTGGTGCGCAACTCAAAGGCGCTGTATTCCTCGACGCCGGAAACGTCTGGAACATCTCGCCGGGAAATCCACAGCCAGAAACCTATTTCGATTTCAAGAAACTGGGCAATCAGCTCGGTATTGGTACCGGCGTCGGATTCCGGTACGACGTAGACTATTTCGTCTTCCGGTTTGACATCGGATTGAAACTGAAGGACCCCCAGTTCTCGGGATCTGATCAATGGGTAATATCCAAATACTTAAGCGGCGCAGATGATTTTAAAGCGGAGTACAACCGTACACACAGCCCGGAAAGTTACCGTTTTGTTCAGTACAACTTCGGAATCGGCCTTCCATTCTAAAACAGCTGCCGCAGCGAGTCGAAAATGGTATCGAAGAAGGTGCCCAGACTGAGTCCGTTGCTGTGGTTGAAATAGATGAATACCAGCAACAGAATAACGCCAATGATGATGAATCTCCGGAATGCAAAGATCAGGAAGATAACGATCAGTGGAAAAAAGATCAGCCATTTGCTGCTGAGCGGGTAGGGGCTCAGGCTTCCTTCTTTCTTATAAACATATAAAAGCTTACTGTGTGTACCCTGATCGTTCTGATGCCTGATGTACACAAATGATGATTTCTCAAGTTGCAGGGGCACCACTGCTACGCCGTCGTGGAAACTTAAGGTCTGCGAGAAGCCACTGATCGTAAAAGTATAGGTGCCATTGATGGCTTCATTTGGCCGGTCCAGCGAGTCTGCTGCGATAATTGCCAACTTACTATTCTTAAGCAAACTTTCTTTTACAATGAAATTGTTAATGTCGGTTTTCTGACTATAAGCACTGGTACCTAACATTAGAAGCGTCAGGAAAAGAAAGATTCTCATTCTAAGGATCGTTTATTATAAATAAGATATCCCAAATGTAGCAAAACGCCGTTTCTTTTTATCGGGTCGTCGTATAAATTATAGCTCAGGCTAATGGGGCCGACAGGCGTATGGTACACCAGGCCTGCGGTAGCGGCATAGTGCCACTCCTTGAAGGCCTCCTTTCGCCCCGCATATTGTATGGATTGCTGCTGAAACTCCTGATAAGGAAGAAACATGAATCCCTCCAGACGCAGGTCGATATTCCGCCGAAGCTTAAATACATTCTTCAGTCCGCCAGCCAGGTAAGTCGAAGCCCGGAACTTCTCCAGAAATAACGACCGGCTGTCCTGCAGCGGGTAGAAAGCAGGAGCATAAAGCAAGGTGGAATAGTAGCTGGAAAGTAAAGGAAAGTTTGATAGCACGCCCTCAAAAAGATATGCCAGGCTGTAATTTCCCGTATGCAGGAAATAATTCTCATCAGTTATCTTTAAATATCCCCAGTTTCTGGAGTGGGTGGCAGGCTGGAGGCTGGAGTTCAGTGTCGTGTTCCGGAGGATATTCCCGGGTGTATAGTCTTCCTTTCCGTCGATGTAATTTGCGCTGAACAGGAAGTGTCTTCCGGCGCTGGCATACTGCTTAAAATTCAGGGTATTCTGTTCGAAGGACACATTGGCCCGCAAACCATCATATAAGGTCTTGTCAAGGATGTCGCCCACAGAATAGGTATTGGTAGGGCTGTACTTGTCGTTATTGTTGATGTACGCCGCGCCAATTGTAATCCGGGCATTTTTATTCAGGGGCATACCGATCTTCAGATCAATGGTCCGGTCAGACTGTTCAATATAGGTGAGGTGGGGGTTCTCTATAAAGATCTGGCTGGTGCTAAAGAAGTTGAAGTGATTGTAGCTCATGCCGGCGGCCAGGAACAGCGGCAAACGGGATGGTAGATCCATACGCCCGTTTATCTGCACAGACTCGTAGAATCGGCCGGAATAGAAATTTGTTCCAAAGGTGTAGGACTTTCGATTCAGGTAGTTGTATTGCAGGCCCAGATAGACATTACTGATCGGACGGGTGGATATATTGCCGCCGAAGTCGATCTTAAAGCTCTTTCTTGGTTGTGCCTGAATATCGAAAATATAGCGGTCCTCTAGAGCATCATAGGAGATTCTGGGGTAGATTGTTTCGAAGGTCTCATCGGCAACCAGCTTGTAATAGCCACGCCGGATGTCTGCCAGGTCGAAAGATTTGCCGTCACGTTTAAACAGGCGCTCGATGTACTTTTTCTGCTGATCGTTCACGCCGCTCACATTTACCTGATCGAAAACGAGCTCCCGCTTTTTGCTGTTGAAAATTGAACGCCGGTTCACCAGCTGCTCCGCACTTACCCGCCTGCTCACCTCACGTTTAATCTGCTCCATGTCCGCGATGGTTGCATTATAACCCAGCTTAATGATTTCTGCCACAGGCTTGAAATTTCCCACGCTAAAATCATCCAGGCTGGGCTGAATGTAAACCCCTTTATCGCCAATCAGTGTAGAATCCGACTTGGAAAGAAACAGGTAAATCAGGAACCTGTTCATGAGCCGTTCGTCATTATTTTTAGGATATTCATTAAAGTTTTTAGACGATACATTTGCGCCAATGATATAGTCCGGATGGAAGTCTGCCTTCATCACGTCAGCTGGGAAATTGTTGTAGATGCCACCATCAAACACATATTTGCCGTCGAGTTTTATGGGACGGTAAATGAACGGCACTGTTAATGTGCCGCGAACCGCCTCTGCGAGACTTCCACTTTTTACGGTGATGCTGGATTGAGACAAGACGTCAGAAACCATACATCGGTAGGGGACAAATAGATTATCAAAGTTGTCCTTTGAGGTCGCAGAGGCTTGCGAGAAGAGTTCCAGCAGTGCAAAGTTTAAAGGAATATCGTTCACCAGATTGGACCTGAAGCTGAATCTGAGGCTGGTGTCTGCGGAAAGCTTAGCCGTTAGCACCGACGCATTCACCGCATTTTTTTGAAAATAGAAGTTGTAGTCACTGGTGTACTTTCCACTTACCCAATTCTGGAAATCTGTACTCAGGGCAATGCGCTCCATCTCATCAGGGCTGTAGCCGGCGGCATACATGGCACCTACAACGCCGCCCATGGAGGTGCCCGTGATGTAATCTATGGGTATATTATGCTCTTCTAAAGCTTTCAATGTGCCGATATGCGCCAGTCCTTTAGCACCGCCACCGCTCAATACCAAGCCTACTTTCTGGGCGTACAGGTTACAGTAGCCAAAAAACGTAAACAGGAATATAAGCTTGATCGAAATTCTCACATTCTAAAAATAGCAGTTTTATGTCAGAAACAATTCAGGATAAGGAAGTTAATGGGCTGGTGTGCGCCTGCAGGCGTATGGGCCCCGATGCTTCGACTTTGCTGGTGCCCTGCAATAAAAAGCTATTCTGAAATTATGTTTAAAAATAGGTCCGGATTGTATATCTTTGCCCGCATTGTTCCCGTAGTTCAATGGATAGAATTGCTGATTCCGGTTCAGTTGATGGGGGTTCGAATCCCTTCGGGAACACTACACAAATAAACACGCTGCATAATCGACGATTACAGCGTGTTTTTTTTATGACCGATATTTATGTAATCAGCAGACATTTCGGGAAGGCGTTTCGTGTCTTTAAAAATACGTTTGCATCTTCTGTTCCAAAGTTTTGCCGGCATTGTCGTTCGCAACACGTCCCGCATCCCGATTGTTCATCTTTAAAGCGATCGTACATGCGCCATCCATAATATACGTGATGTCGATCAGCACCCCTGAGTTCACATTCACCTCGTAGGTTCTGTTCTCTGTCTTGTAACCCGCGCGGAAAAGATCCTGTCCTGTGGCGTGCAAGGATACGACAATCGTATAATTTCCTTTCGTTACTCTGGAAACTTCAAATGACAGCTTATTTGGTCCTTTTCCATGTTTTGCATCTTCTTTTTTACAGGATGAAATCAGTAGGATACAGGTAATGGCCGTAAAACACAGGCTTTTAGCCCAAATTCTCATGCTTCGGCTTACTTTCTTGTCTGACTTCTGCTTCATTTGTTGTTCTTGGTTAACAGGATGTACCCGGTGTGGTTCCGGCGGCATCTAATATAGGGAATTGCATCGCTTTGCGCAGCTGTTATTCATTCTGTTCCGGAGATGTAAAC
>JARKUW010000189.1 GCA_029851965.1 Bacteroidota bacterium
ATCGTGTAATACATACCCACTTGATACATTGTGCCAGGATTAAGTTGCTCCTGACAAGTTAAAAGTTCACCTTAAGGTGGTAACCTTTTATTGAGAATTGGTGGGGGTGTTTTATTGATATCTAACAGTTTGAGGCATCTCCGCTGAACAGGGTGCTGGAAAATGGTGCTCCAGGGAATATATGGCAGCCGGGAACAGTCCGGAATGCCTCTGGCGGCCGGACTGTAGTTACAGAGTACGCTGTGAACGATGCCCTTGATGTTCCTTATATCCGCTTGACGGCAACCGGGGGTATAGCAGACAGTTTTTATCCTGCAGGAAAGTTATATAAAAATGTAACCAAGGATGAAAACTGGACTTCGGGAAAAGTCAATACAACAGAAGAGTTTAAAGACTTTGAAGGTAGGATTGTGATGAAGAGGGCTTGGAAGAGTAGCACAGTTTCACTCATGACCTTCTACGTATATGATGATTTTGGGAATTTAAGATTCGTAATTCCGCCATTTCCAGGCGCCCCATCTGTGGTGACTTTAAACGAGAACGATGCGGTATCCAAGCAATACTGTTATGTATACAAGTATGATGAACGCAACAGGTTAATTGCCAAGCGGCTTCCGGGTAAAGAATGGGAGTATTTCATCTACAACAAACTTGACCAGCTGGTATTGACTCAGAATGCACGCCAAAGGGATGAGCATAAATGGATGTTCACCAAATACGATGCACTTGGAAGGGTTGCGGTTACCGGGATATATATCAATTCCGGCTCTCCCTCGAGTTTGCAGGCCACAGTAAGTAACCAAACTTTTTTATGGGAAAGTTGGGCCGGGGACAACTATACTTCAGTGGCGTTTCCACAAACGTTCAACTACTACCAGACGATCCTTAAATATGATAACTACAATTTTCCGAATCCCCCGACTTACGTACTGACGACAGGGGTAAGCACTAGAACCACAGGACTGGTAACGGCAAGCAGCAACTTTATTGATAATACAGCCAGCTACCTGACCACTGTAAACTATTACGACGATTATGGAAGGGTGATTAAATCTTTTGAGCAGCACTATGCTTCCTCAAGCGTTTTGGAAGGCAATTATGACGAGATCAGCAATGCCTATACATTTGCAGGGGAACTGAAAGCCAGCACCAGGGTGCACCGTACCGGAGCTGCCGCTACGACCATTGCGATGAATTATGAATATGATGCATGGGGGAGAAAGGTGAAAACCAGGGAGAAGATTAATGCCGATGCCCAGGTTTTGGTCAGTGAGAACCTGTACAGTGAGATTGGACGGGTAAAAGAAAAGAAACTGCATAACGGACTTCAAAGTACCACCTTTACATATAACCAGCGGGGTTGGCTTAAGAGCAAAACTTCCAATCAGTTTAGCGAGCTGCTGAAATATGAAGACGGAACTACCCCGCAGTATAATGGCAATATCTCCAACCAAAACTGGGGCTTTGCTGCAACTACACCAAACGTGTTTACCTATACCTATGACGCGTTAAGCCGGCTAACAAATGCTGCAGCGACAAACCTGAGCGAAGCCATTACCTATGATGACCTAGGCAATATTCTTACGATGAACCGGAATGGGTCATCCGGGAGCTATACATATGATGGCAACAGGCTACTCCAGATCAGTGGGGCGCTGGCAACACAGCCTTATATTTATGACGACGCGGGAAATGTGACAACCGACGGCAGGAACGGGGTGTCGATCACATACACTATGGATGGGCTGCCAAAAACAATTTCAAAAACAGGCTTAAGCATGACCTATCTTTATGACTCACAGGGCAACAGGTTGAAAAAGACGAGTAATGCTACAGGCGTTTCTGTGACAACAAACTATGTGGACGGTATTCATTACACTGGAAATAACATAGACTTCATCCAGACGGAAGAGGGGATAGCCCGGAGAAATGGCAATAATTATAGCTATGAGTACAACCTGACGGATCATCTGGGCAATGTTCGCGCAACGTTCAATCGAAATCCAAATACCGGCGCGGTCGCCGTTTTGCAGAAAGATGATTATTTTGCATTTGGTAAAAGAAGTGCTGTGCAGGCGGGAACAAATAAGTATCTTTATAATGGCAAGGAGTTGCAGGAGGGCGTGGAGATGTATGATTACGGGGTAAGGTTCTATGACCCGGTGATTGGAAGGTGGAACGTCATAGATCCGCTGGCTGAGCAGATGCGGCGGCATTCCCCGTATAATTATGCCTTTAATAATCCGATAAGGTTCGTTGATCCTGATGGGATGGCACCTACGGATGACTATAAACTGCTAAAAAATGGAGTTATTGAATTGGTTGCTAAAACGGATGATAAAACAGATAAGCTCTATGCGACTTCTGCTAATGGAGAGATTGATAAAAGCAAATCCTTGACAATTGAGAAAGGCATTCTCGACAATGGTGGTCAGGATCAACTCCGTACAGCAAGTGGAATGGTAAAATTCGATTATTATCAGGCAAACGGAGAACAGGCTCGCAATCTATTTAGTTTTGCTGCAAACAACAGTGACGTAGAATGGGGATTAAGTGTTTTTTCAGACGACAAGAACTATGTTACAACATCCCATTCAGAAACAAGTGAGGCTGGAATCGTTGGTGTTGTCGTAAACAAAGAGTTCGGGCATCAGCCAATGAACATGCTTACCCCAAGATTAGTAGAGAGCACCCATAGCCATCCTATGGGAGTTACAAACCCTTCTGGTTTAACATCAGAGGGCGACAATACGAATCGAGGAGGCGATATGAGCGTAACAAGGCTTTTTGAAAGTAGGTATTATACTCCCATAAACTACAATATATATACTCCTTCAAATCGCAAGTATACACCCTATTCGTCAAAATCAAAAATGGAAAATTTAATGGAAATTATCATAACGGCTCCCAGACGAAGAAACTAAATCTGTAAGAAAATGAAAAGAAACCTTTTGATCAATCTTATTGTCTACTACTGCTTTGCTTTAACTATTACAAGTTGCCAAGGCAAGGTCAACAGTGACCAATCCGCTAAATTGACTGATAGTCTTAAAGTAAACAACACATTTATCGAATATACAACTGTGCCTTGCCTTTCAAATCTACTTTTTTCTATAGTACATTCAAATAAGCAATTTTATAAGAACGAGGAATTCTTTTATTCGCTGACGTTCAAATTGAATAACGGGAACAGACGGATGACGATCGAAGCAAGACTATGGGATGCCCCAGGAAAGCAGCAGTACAAAGGAGTAATAAAAATTGGCAATGCTCTTTTTCTATGTAGTGGCGATCTTGAGAAAGATAGCCTATTCAAAGCCAAAAGCGCATCAGTGATTAAAACACCATTGAAAGAAGAGGATTCAGAGAATGAGAGCTATCCTTATGCTGAAGAGCCTGTTTTGAAGGGTAAGTTTGTGGACTGTAAAGATAAGCCCATATCTACTGAAATATATACCAAGGGTAAGATAATACTCCAATAATCCAAAATATATAAGCTAAGCAAAGCCTGGTTCAATTGAGCCAGGCTTTGCTGTTTATCTGATAGGCTGTATATGCACTTAGTTGCATGTAGGGTCAACCTGTTTGTTTTTATATCTGCAAGTTGTGTTTTTGTACGTACAGCCCGCCTTCGGCAGGTCTGACCTACAAAAACCTGCTTGCCTTCGCTTGGGCGAAGGAAGAAAACCCTTCGCAACTTGGGTTTTTGAAGTTATTTAAGGAGTGCCTGTAGCTTATTTAATGTTGCTCATGAGGCCTATGGGCACGGTTATATGTATGCTAAGGGGCTATCAAAAACATCGTGTAAAAGGAGGAGTTGATACAAATGTTCCATTAGCTAGGCAAATAAATCATAGAGTTGAAGAAACTAAAAGGAATTTAAAAGTTAAGTAAAATGAAAAGTATCATCATTGGCGTAATATTACTTTTTTCCCTACAATCAATCTCTTGTAGGGCTTATCAAGAAATTGATAATAGCCGTATTTATTCTGAAAGAGAATTGGATTCAAGACCAGCATATCCGGGGGGAACGAATGCTATGAAAGAGTTCGTAAAAAAACATCTTAAATGGCCAGAGGATTATGGCAACAGTGGTTACGTGATTTTGTCTGCAGTTATAGGGAAAGATGGAAGTATAATTGACGCAAAAGTAAAAAGGACACTTTGTGTTTTTTGCGATCAATCAGCGTTAGACGTTTTGAAAAAAATGCCAAAATGGATTCCAGGTTCTATAAAAAATAAATCAGTAAATGTTCGTATTCAGATCCCAATCCGATTTGAGATAATAACTAAGTAGCTAGAATATGGGGCAAAATTCTATGATCCGGTGATTGGGAGGTGGACAGCAGTTGATCCATTTGTTGAGACGCATTATAGCCGAACTCCCTACAATTATGTAATGAATAATCCTTTAAGTTATATTGACCCTTTCGGGCTTGATACATTGAACGCCAACAATGTAAAGGCCTAAGGGTGGAAAGAGTTCGACACTAAGCAAGATGTAATGGCTCTAAGCGGGGTGGTAATAACTGCAACAAAACAAGAGGACAATAGCGATGCTATTATTTATACAGACTTTTTTATGGGACGTGCAGAATATAAGTTAGGTAAGAGTTTAGACCGCTACAATAAGTTTGATGGCGTAAGAAGTTATGAACCTTACCGTTTTAAAGACTTAGTACGGAAAAATCCTGCATTAAGAACACGATCTATTAATATAGAATTAGAGGTTCCATTCTTCAATAGAAGTTTGGGCCGTTTTGTTGTACCGCGTAACGTTGTTACAGGTGTTGCAAAAGGTCTCAAAGTTGCTTGTCTCGCCTCTGCTGGTTATGGTGTTGGCATTTCAGCAAACGATATTTTTAATAACAGGATCTCCGGAACGCATTTAACCACTAATCTTATTATGACTGGTGTAGGATTTGTGTGGCCAATCGGAACAATCAATTATAAGCGGTAGTTATTCAATTCTAGCAGAGGATATTATATTTAGTGAAGACGTAACTAAAAGGGAAGAATAGAATGGTGTGGTATTACAGGTTTTGTTGCTCCATCCATTCCTTTTTCGAGCGCCGGATGAAATACGAAGACCCGGAGATATTTACCTTTTTTTTTACGCTTGTACTTATACAACTACATGTGTTTTCGTTTCTCGGAGCAGGAGGCATTCTATTCCACGAAATGACTGTTTTGTTCAGTAAGTATGATCAGCTAATTTTTTTTATCGAACTTTGTTTAGTTAATTACGCGATAGCCTTTAGAAAGTTCAAATATCTTGGATATGAAAATAAGAGGTTAAGAGGATGGACTACTGTGACCATTATTATATTATCATGTGCAACTTTCGGACTAGTAGCCTATTCTTACAAAGGGATGTTCTTCCCTGACTAGTATAAGTGAAGGCCTGGTTAGTTGGTTATGCACTTAATTATTCCTAATAAGCACTGATGATGCTCATGTGTCCGGCTCCTAAGAAACATCAGTTAGAAACAGACAATTTCAACTCGTAAATAGTATTCTCCCAATTATGCATTACATTAGGAGACAGAATTCTTCGGGAAAACAGGTGCTTTGGGAGGCTTTAGTTTAAGTGACACGTTTCATGTTAGAATCCTTTAAAGATGTAATGCAATCCCGAACACATGCTGCCTTGGGATTTCCGCTACCATTGATCGATGCCCCTTATGCTCACTCCAACTATGACCAGTATTAAATCACTTTATTTCAGATCATTCCTACCTCTTGCATTTTTTATTGGTGTTTCGATCGGTGTCTCCGCACAATCTGGAAAGGCTGGCAGGCGGCCAAATATTGTGATCATTTTATCAGACGATCATGCTTATCAGGCCATCAGCGCGTATGGTAAAGCCCTCATGCAGACTCCTAACATAGACCGGATTGCCAAAGGTGGCGCACGTTTTAATAAGGCATATGTTACAAACTCCATTTGCGGTCCAAGTAGAGCCGTCATCCTCACCGGAAAATACAGTCACAAGAATGGTTTCAAGGATAATGAAAGTTCCGTATTCGACGGCAGTCAGGATTCCTTTATCAAACAGCTGGGTAAAAACGGGTATCAGACCGCATGGATAGGTAAATGGCATCTGCAAAGCAATCCTGAGGGATTTGACCACTGGCAGATCCTTCCCGATCAGGGTGATTATTATAATCCTGATTTCGACATGATGAACGGTAAAAGAAAAAGGTTTGATGGTTATGTCACCAATGTGATCACGGATGAAAGCCAGCAGTGGTTGGACCAGCGGGATACATCGAAACCCTTTTGCCTGGTGATCGGACATAAAGCAACGCACCGGATATGGCTCCCGGATACGACAGATCTTGGACGATTTGACAAGGTCAAATTCCCCCTTCCGGAAAACTTCTACGATACTTATGCAGACCGGAAAGCTGCGGCGGTGCAAGATATGTCCATTGAAAAGACTATGCTGATGGGCTATGACCTGAAAATGTTCGGATCAGCAGAAGAAAAGGAGAAGAGTGGAAACTTCAAACGGATGAATGCTGTACAAAGGTCACGGGTAGACGCCTACTACGAGCCCATTGAAACGGAGCTTAAAAAATTGAAGTTAACGGGGCGCGAATTAACGGAATGGAAATATCAACGTTACATGCGGGATTACCTCAGTACCGCCGCTTCACTGGACAGAAATATTGGTCGCACGCTCGACTATCTGGACGCAAATGGGCTAAGCGATAACACTATCGTGATCTACCTTTCAGATCAGGGCTTTTACATGGGTGAACATGGTTGGTTCGATAAACGCTTCATGTATGAAGAGTCTTTCCGCACACCAATGGTGATGCGCTATCCGGGCGTTGTGAAACCCGGTACTGTTTTCGACCGCTTTGTTATGAATCTCGACATTGCACCTACAATGCTGGACGCCGCCAACGTGCCTGTTCCGAAAGATATGCAGGGTATTTCCATGCTCCCCACACTTCGGGGTCAGGCTGAAGCCGGCAGGAAAACATTGTACTATCATTATTATGAAAACGGCGAACATGCCGTGTCCCCGCACTTCGGCATCCGTACAAAAAGATATAAGCTGATCCGGTTTTATAAACGCGTCGAAACCTGGGAGCTTTATGACCTGGAGCGAGATCCGAAGGAAATGCAGAATGTGTACGGCAAAAAAGTATATGAAAGCGTCCTGGCCGACTTACGTAAGTCGCTCGTTCAGGAAATTAATAAGTTCCAGGACAAGGACGCCTTGAAAATATTAGAAGCTGAACAATGAGACTTTTTGGAGGTTATGAAATTAAAAAATTGTCTTGCGCCGTCCTGGCTGGCATGCTTGCCTTAGGAAGCTGCAGGCATAAAGAGGAACCTGTTTATCCAAGCGCCGTTATGAGTTGTGGCGGTCTGCCGGTGGCGCGTTTTGCCGCCCATGAGGTTTCTTCGGACAATTCAGGTCGTTTGCCGGATACAACAACTATGGCCTGGGTACCTGCCCCGGATAAAGGGTTCTGGATGGACAAAGCTGAAGTAAGCAACGCGCAGTTCCATGCTTTTGTTGAGGCCACGGGGTATGTTACAACCGCAGAACAGGTTCCGGATTGGGAGCTTTTGAAGCAACAACTGCCTCCAAATACACCAAAACCACATGATAGCATCCTTGTTGCGGCATCGCTGGTGTTCAGTCCGCCTGATCATGCTGTTCCTCTCGATGATCCATCCCGCTGGTGGAGCTGGAAAAAGGCGGCCAACTGGAGACATCCACATGGTGAGGGTACTGATCTAACCGGTAAAGAAAATTACCCAGTTGTACATGTTTCCCTGGATGATGCTAGAGCTTATGCAAGCTGGGCAGGCAAACGACTGCCCACGGAAGCCGAATGGGAATATGCCGCCCGGGGTGGCATCGAAGCTGCGTTGTATCCCTGGGGTAATGAACCTGTTGAAAGTGGAAGCGCAAAAGCGAATACCTGGCAGGGTAACTTCCCATATGAAAATACCGTGTGGGACGGGTCGGCAGCTTCTGCAGCAGTGAAGTCGTATGCACCGAATGGGTATGGGATATTTGATATGGCCGGCAATGTCTGGGAGTGGTGTGATGGGCCCGAGGTTGTACTCAGAGGCGGCTCATTCC
>JARKUW010000195.1 GCA_029851965.1 Bacteroidota bacterium
GGGTATCCACTTACCTTAAGTACTACAGCGACTGCGGGAATCGTCAGCGCGAAAGGACGTAACATCGGCATCATTGAAACGAGTCAGCAGCAAGCCTCCCAGCAGGGTAGTAGTGCCATAGAGTCTTTCATACAAACTGATGCAGCCATTAACCCGGGTAACAGTGGGGGTGCACTGGTCAATACCAGGGGAGAATTGATCGGTATCAATGCTGCCATTGCATCTATGACCGGGAGTTATGCTGGCTACGCCTTTGCGATCCCTGTAAACCTGGCTAGGAAAATTCTGGATGACTTCAAGCAGTTTGGTGAAGTACGGAGAGGTCTTCTGGGAGTGAGTTTCCCTTCGCCTACAACAGAAGATCAATTTCTAAAACAACAGGGCATAAAACCAGGGACTGTTAATGGTGTATTCATCACCGATATTCAGCCTGGAAGTGCTGCCGCAGAAGCAGGACTTAAAGCAGGGGATATCATTCAGAAGATAGATGGACAACAGATATTCTCTTCTTCTGAGTTTTCAGAACGCATTGCGAGGCACCGCCCTGGCGACGAAGTGAAGCTAAGCTACCTTCGTGATGGCAAGGAACGGAATACCTCTGCGAAATTAAAACGTGAGGACCGATCGCGTGACCTTGCCAGCCGTCAGAGCGTTAGTGAGATGTACGAAAAGCTTGGTGCACGATTTACCCCGCTGCCATCAGCATTAAAACAGCAATTGGGCGTCAATGCGGGTGTAGTTGTCACAGAAGTTGCCCGGAACGGGGTCTTTGGGCAGATTGGCATTCCTCCGGGAACAATTATTGTTTACATAAACGGTACAGAGATTTCTAGCCCGAAAGATATTGAAACAGCACTGTTAGAAGCAGGGCGGTCGAGGATTCAAATCCTGGCGATTGCACCTGATGGCTCTAAAGTAGCCTTCAATTTCTCTTTCGGAGCGTAAGAACAGCGCTGCAGATCGCGGATTGGTGGCGGTTGGTGAGGGATTGATAAGCGCTCAAAGCGTCTTTAGCCTAGCAACGGCTAACCAACCACTCGGGAAAACCTGACCGACTACTTAGAAATTATGGAGCAGATGGGGAGCAATAGGCTAGCTAATGGTGATCGAAAGACCTGTTTTAGCGGTGCGTTTTAAGTTGAAAGCTGGATTTCACCCCCGAAGTGGAGCGTGAATAAGCATACAGCAGTGCAAAGCTGAAAATTTTTCTTGTTGATCGTGAACAGCTTACAGGATAGTTGATGCTTTTAACTTGGGGGAACTTCCTGGAATTGAAAAATAATTCTACCTTTGAACCATACCAATCGCAAGGATATGTGATAAGGGTTTGAAAGAAGAAGAAAAATATTTTAAAATAAATTTCTTTATTAAAGTAAAAGTTCTACTTTTGCAATCCCAAACAACGAGAGAATGCAAATTCTTAAATTGGACAACACCAGTTCGGGGTGTAGCGTAGCCCGGTATCGCGCCACATTTGGGATGTGGAGGTCGTAGGTTCGAATCCTGCCACCCCGACTAAAAAGCCTCTAAGTGCAAACTTAGAGGCTTTTTTGCGTTTAAACCTTTTATAAGTTACAGGTTGGTGTGGCCTCATCGTGAACAGGAAGGGCCTCTGAAGTCGAATATGTCTGAGATGTTTGTTAACAAGGACAGCATTGTTTAACTTTCTTCTGAAATTTAAAGAGAAGTACATCATTTGACTAATTTAATCCCACGTTATGCCTACAATGATTTACGCCACTAAGAAGCTAGAGAAATTAATTCCGAAGATGATTACCGTGGATGCTGCTGTTGAAACAAGTCCGCTTGGGAAATGGAATGCCACGGTATTTCTTGTCGACCGCAAAAAATGCTGGTTGTTTACAAATGGACTGACGAAGTACAGCGTCATACTGCCCAATGTGAAAACAGCGGATCATGCCCAAATTGAGATCCTCTTTAAAAATACCTTTGTCAACCAACTTATTTATGACGGCATCATTGTAGATTTCGAGGCACTCACCAGCAGCATGGGGCAGCTGAGATTCATGCGCACAGATAACGACCGTGTTACGACAGGCTTTCAGAATCAGCGTGTTTACGAATTAGAAGTGTGGAAAGAGGAATTTAGAACGTTGGAGCACATGCCGATGACAGACTTAGCCAATCGTATGAATGGAATTCCGATTCATATAGGTAAGAGTAAGAGATTTGCTGATTTCACCGATGCAATCTGCGAAATGAAAAAAGCTTTGTCTGTCGCCATTTAGCTCGCTATGTCGGAACAGCTTGTATTATCAAAGCGGCAAGCGCGGCAGATTATCTTAGATGCCGCGGGCTTGTCCAGGACGGGCCAGTTTGGATTTGGCAAAGCAGCTGTATATGAAGTTATCAAACACTTGGGGTTTGTGCAGCTGGATACGAATCTAGTGGTTGAACGGGCCCATCATCATGTATTTGCATCGAGAGTGCCGGATTATCAAACCAGCTGGCTTACGGAACTTTGCGAAGAAGGACTTGTTTTCGAATACTTCGCTTCTGATGCAGGGTACATGCCGATGTACGACTTTCGTTATACTTTACCTGTAAAGCAGGCTTTCGAGCTAAACCGTCCGGTCTTGAAAAAGCCGATACTCCATTTGATGGCACAAATAATGGATCAGGTGGAGCGGGACGGAGCGGTAAGGGTGAGCGACTTCGAAAATGACCGGCAGGAAGCAAGTTCGGGTTGGTGGGACTGGCGCCCGGCAAAGGTAGCGCTAGAGCGGCTGTACCTGGAAGGGAAGTTGATGATCCGCAGAGATAAAAAATTTCAGAAGGTGTATGAACTGCCATTAAACCTGGTTCCGGATGAAATAGATCAGACCCTCCCAACGGCAGCAGCATACGCCATATATATCATACATAGAACCTTATCCGCCTTGGGCATCGGTGCAGCAAAAGAACTACGCTGGCGTAGCCGCCGGGTTAAAGACAATGCTATTAAAGCGGAGCTGGATAAAATGATTCTAGAGGGTGCGGTATTTCAGGTTCAGGTTGAAGGTTTGAAGGACGTATATTATATGCTAAAGGAACAGAATACCGCTCCTGTGACCGCTGGAGATGTTTTCATTCTTTCTCCTTTTGATATTTTGAATGTCTTTCGACACCGTTTGAAAGATTTTTTCAACTTCGATTATCAGTTAGAGTGTTTTGTGCCTGCGGCTAAGCGGCAGTACGGCTATTTTTCCCTGCCGGTACTTGCAGGAGATCGCTTCATTGCGAGGATGGATGCAAAAGCAAACCGAAAAAACAAGCTTTTAATTGTATATAACATCCATTTTGAAGCTGTTGAGATCAGCGATTCGCAACTCGACAAATTCATTCATGCATTAAGGGTTTACATATTGTTTAACCAATGTAGGGACGTGTTATTTATCAAATCAAACACTCCTGCTTACCTGTCCAAACTACAAACGGCATTCGGATGATAGAGGTGTTGTACTTGTAATTCCAGCTTCTTTTGTTGAAAAGCTGAGAAATATCCTATCTTTATTTTGGCAAAAGGCCACCCTACCAGTCATCCTATTACGCAATCACTTATGGTCAACTTGAAAGAGATTGAGCTACTTTACAATGCTATGCCCACCCCAAGCGTCATTTTACACCCCGACGCGCCGGATTTTACCATTGCCGCGGTCAACAAAGCTTTTCTGGTCAGTACTTATAAAATTGCCGAGGATCTTATCGGACAACCGTTTTTTTCTGTGTTCCCGGCTAATGTGGATGACGATGGGAGTAGGACGGTAAATATTACGCAAGCCTTTGATCATGTACTCAACTCCAAGACACCTTACCTTGTCTTAAAACATCGTTATGACTTACCGGCAGAAGCTGTGGTCACGCCAGAAGTGCGCTATTGGAATATTGAAACCTATCCGCTACTTGACGAATCTGGAACGCTACGCTACATCGTTCAAAGTTCTACAGATGTGACCGCACTCGTTGCTGCAGAAATGAAGCTGGAAGAGAACAATGGACGGCTTTTGAAAGAGCTGGAAGGACGCGAGCAGATGGAATGCGCCCTTCAGTTAAGCAATGAGCGGTACAATTATGTAAATAAAGCAACCAACGATGCCATGTATGACTGGGATATTGAAATGGATCATATTGAATGGGGACATGCTTTTTATCATGCTTATGGTTGCCCGACAGAAGGTCGGTTTTCGATTGATAAATGGAAAGCGTTGATATATCCCCAGGACATTGAACGTCTGGAGCGGAGCTTGGATGAAACGCTACGCAATCCTGGTGCACAAAACTGGACTTCTGATTATAAGTTGATGAGGATGGATGGGCGTTATGCTGAGGTGGAGGAAAATGGATACATCCTGCGGGATGAGCATGGCCGCGCGAAACGCATGATTGGCGTTCTCCGGGATGTTACATCCCGCAAGAAGGCGGAAGAAGAGCTTGAAACTTTGAAGAACACTTTTAGCGAGCTTTTTCAATTGAACCCTTTGCCAATGTGGGTATATGATTTGCATACGTTACAATTCCTTGATGTGAATGAAGCTGCAGTTGCCCATTATGGATATTCAAAGGCTGAATTTCTTTCCATGTCCATTCAGGAAATCAGACCACAAGCTGAGGCAGCAGCGTTCCTTGAAACACTCCGCTCGGAGGTTGAACAAGGTAAACCACACTCGATAATTGGAAATCACCTTAAGAAATCAGGAGAAACTATTCTCGTACACATCAAGGGAAATTCCATCCATTACGGGACAAAAGAAGCGCGGCTTGTGGTTGCTATAGACATCACGGAAAAGACCAGGTTTGAAAGAGCTTTAATTGACAGTGAACGACGTTTCAAAACTTTGATTCAGGAAAGCTCAGATCTAATTGCGATAATGGACGGAGATGGGGTCTATAAATACGTGAGTCCGACTATTGAGCGCCTGATGGGCATTACGCCGGAGCAGGTAGTCGGGAAAAATGCGTTTACTGCTATTCATGAGGACCATCGGGCGTATCTGATTGAACAAATGGAAGCACTCGCGGAAAAGAAAAGCATCAAATTAGCGCCTTATAGGCTTACAGATCAGCTGGGCCGGACACACTGGATGGAAACGATCATAACGGATATGCGTGCGGATGAGGCGATTGATGGCATTATCTGCAATGCGCGTATTGTTACGGATAGGGTAGAACAGGAGCTGAAGATTAAAGAACATCTGGAACGCTTAAATATTGTTTCCAAGGCAACCAGCGACACGATTTGGGACTTAAATCACCAAAATGGTAAGGTGATATGGAATCAGGGTATTCAATCCATATTTGGGTATGATTGTTTAGAATCGGATTACCAGTGGTGGTATGAACGTGTGCACCCAGAAGATCTGGAACGAGTAACAGGCGTGGTGCAGTACAATGTTGATCATAAACTATCGCGCTGGACCAGTGAATACAGGTTTAGATGTGCAGATGGTTCATACAAAGACATACTGGACCGCGGGTTCCTGATATTTGATCCGGAAACCGGAGGTGTTGTAAAAATGATTGGTGCATTTCAGGACATCAGCGAACGTGTTGCTTACACCAAGGCGGTCGAAGAGCACAACAGCAGACTAAAGGAAATTGCCTGGACACAGGCACACCTGGTAAGGGGTCCACTTACGAGCATTCTCGGATTAATGGCACTGCTAAAAGATCCGACCACAGACGAAGCAACGAAAACGTCTGTTTTGACGTATCTAGATCATTCTGCGGCCAAACTTGACGAAATCATTATGGAGATCATCAACAAAAGCCATGAGTCTTTGAAGGATGCTAGCGTTTTTACTAAGACTTTTTAGCGGTTGCAACAACCACAATTCCGCCGATTAATAAAATACCGCCGAGGTATGGGGGCCAGTTTACACTCTTTTCTTTGTCTGCAGAGACTTGAATCGGTCCTGCGTCAATCACTTTTTCTTTTTTGGTGTAAGAAAATCCTGTCCAGATTAGCATCACAACGCCAAGTACAATCAAAATTAATCCTATCGTTCTGTTCATAATGTATGTTTTACTTACATACTATAATCAAAAAATAGAAATTTTGTTTTTTAAAGCAATGTAAATGCCGAATTAATACTATTTGGAGAGGTAGAAAAAGAACATGGCTTTAACAATCTGACTCATGGACCGCTTCCCGGAAACCCAGTCTGCAATGCTATCCCGATCGACACCGGTGTCGAAAGCAATCTGTTTGATACGGACGTTCTTTTCTTTCATTTTTCTTTCCAACCAGGCCGGAGTGACCACCGATGTAGGCGTAAGGCCATAAGTTGTTGGTTCAATATCAAGCTCGTATTCTGGGAACCATTTGTCAAAGACCTCATGTGCACGCTTGATTAAGGTTGCTTCGTTCGCATATTTCTTGGATCGTGTTTCAGATTGACTGACCTCCAAGTAGATCTTCTGATCGCGAACATCTTTGATGGTAAACTGGATATTAGATTGCATTTTATGGATTTCAGCTGCTTTTTCTAAGGCTTCGAGCTGATCAGTTGCTAATAGGTCTGTGAGGGTTTCTATTCCGGCTATAATGGGCATGGGCTATCCTATGTTAATGTCTAAAACCAACTGAACGCTAGTTTTAGCGCATTGTTTGAAAGAAGAAAGAACTTTGCGTGCTAAATGCCGCGGGTATTTGTATTGCGCATCAGTTGTATGGCTTAGCTACTCTTAAAAGTGTTTGTCCTAAATTAGCACTTGGTGGATAACAAAATCCTGCATAAGCTTGATTTCTTTTCTTTAATTTGGCTTTTTAAGCTTTATACCCATCAACATGTTTAATCGTCGGAAATTCATAAAAGCCTCTGCAGTAATGTTAGCCATCAATCAGCAAGCCATTGCAGACATCGTACCTTCAGAAACCATTTCAGCGGCAGCTAAGCCAATCATCATTTCTACCTGGGATTTTGGTGTTGCAGCGAACAAGGCTGGCTGGGCGGTGCTCTCTAAAGGTGGGCGAGCGCTTGATGCCGTTGAGCAAGCCGGTTGGGTGCCTGAGTCGGATGTGAAGAATCAAACTGTAGGCTATGGTGGCCTGCCAGACCGTGATGGTAATGTGACCTTAGACGCTTGCATTATGGATGAGCAGGGCAATTGCGGTGCAGTACTTGCGCTGGAGCACATCAAACACCCGATATCTGTTGCCAGGAAGGTGATGGAGAAAACACCACATGTGATGCTTGCCGGTGCAGGAGCACTTCAGTTTGCATTGGAGAACGGCT
The DNA here is from genome assembly GCA_029851965.1 of Bacteroidota bacterium. Classification (GTDB taxonomy): domain Bacteria; phylum Bacteroidota; class Bacteroidia; order Sphingobacteriales; family Sphingobacteriaceae; genus Pedobacter. Next base: position 7,236 of record JARKUW010000195.1, read on the forward strand.
TCCCTAAAGAAAACCTGCTTACACCAGAAAGCGAGAAAGCATGGAAAGTATGGTTGAAAACCGCGGAATATGCGCCGGTGATGAACATCGAAAACAAGCAATACGAAAAAAGTAGTCCGCAAATGCTACCAGGAAACCAATATAATCATGATACCATCGGCATTCTGGCGATTGATGCAAGCGGAAACATTTCCGGAGGTTGCACTACAAGTGGAATGGCGTACAAGCTTCATGGCCGAATTGGCGACAGTCCGATTATAGGCGCAGGCTTGTATGTGGATAATGAGGTTGGTGGCGCCACATCTACGGGTGTAGGTGAGGAGGTGGTACGTAATGTTGGCTCTTTTCTGGTTGTGGAACTGATGCGTCAGGGCTATTCTCCAGAAGCGGCATGTAAGGAAGCAGTTATGCGGATCATCAAGAAGAAACCAGAGATCGCGAAGAACATACAAGTTGGCTTTCTTGCCATTAATAAAAAGGGTGAACATGGCGCTTATGCCATCCAGAAAGGCTTCTCCTATGCGGTATGCAATGACGTGAAACAGGACCTATTAATTCCAGGCAAAAGCTACTACTAGGCTATGGTGAAGTTAGAAGTGTGTGCAAATGGTGTCAACTCAGCATTGATTGCACAGGAAGCTGGTGCCTACCGCGTGGAATTATGTGATAATCTTCTTGAAGGGGGAACAACGCCTTCATACGGGCAAATTGCCCTGGCTAGAAAACTACTGCATATAAAATTATACCCGATAATACGTCCTCGTGGCGGGAACTTCGTCTATTCAGATGTTGAATTTGAAGTTATGAAGGCCGACATTCTCAATTGCAAAGCCTTGGGATGCGATGGTGTTGTTTTCGGCATCTTAAATCCGGATCAAACCATAGATGAAGAGCGCTGTAAGGCCCTGCTTGAAGTTGCACATCCGATGCCGGCGACCTTCCACCGGGCTTTTGATGACTTGAAGGATATGCATCAGGGCTTGGGGCAATTGATAACACTCGGTTTTGAAAGGATATTGACGTCTGGCGGTGCGGCCACCGCTGTTGCTGGTGCCGATGTTATTAAACAGTTGATAACAGCTGCTGCAGGGCGGATCGAGATTATGCCAGGCGCCGGACTGAACTTGAACAATGTGGAAGAACTGATCAAACGCACAGGTGCCCGGGAGGTTCACGGTTCATTTTCGAGGGATGTTCCATTTAGGTTGACTGATGTAGATGTTGTAAAAGCCATAAACCTAAGACTTTCAAGTCTTTAGATATGTGAGGCGGGCTTGTGAATAGGCCATTTGAATTAAAAACTTCACAGTAAATATTCGTTTTACGTGAAATGAATATGCCGAATGATTTATTACTTTTACAAGCTAACACGTACTTGAAACAATATGCAGGACTTTGTTGATATTGATAAAAAAAATAAACAATACCAGTCCCTAATTGAAGATTCGCCCTTAGCCATTTACACGAGTGATCAGGATGGGCGGTTAACGTATTTCAACTCGGCGGCAGTTCAATTGTGGGGAAGGGTTCCGGTAATGGGTGAGGATTTTTGGAGCGGGCCATGGAGGATTCATTTTCCAGATGGGAGACCAATGAACCTCAGCGATTCGCCTATGGCGAAAGCCCTACACCAAATCGCAAGGTTTGAAAATCAGGAGATCGTAATTGAGCGGCCGGATCAGACCTTCAAGCGTTTGCTTGTATTTGCTATTCCGACTTTTGATGATCAGGGTACGTTCTCGGGAACGCAAAATACCTTTGTTGATATCACGGCAAAAACTTCTTACGAAACCAAACAGTCTGTATTATCAGCAATTGTGGAATCATCTGATGATGCCATCATAAGCAAGGATCTGAATGGGATTATTTCCAGTTGGAATCAAGGCGCTCAAAGAATTTTCGGGTATACAGAAACAGAGGTAATTGGAAAACCGGTTTCGATCCTGATACCCACAGAAAGGCTTAAGGAAGAAGATAACATCTTGGGTCAGATCCGCCAGGGGAATAAAGTAAAACATTTCGAGACCATTCGGATGACGAAAATAGGAAAATTGATCCCAATTTCGCTAACGGTTTCGCCCGTAAAAGACGTCTCTGGAAATATCATAGGGGCATCTAAGATTGCAAGGGACATCACCGAGCAGGTTGAAGCCCAGGCATCCATTAAGCGCAATGCGCAGAATCTTGAGTTGCTGAATTCTATTGGTAAGGTTATACTGGAACAGCTGGAGGTGAAAGAAGTCCTTCAGCAAGTTACGGATGTGACCACGCAAATCACTGGAGCATCCTTTGGGGCTTTCTTTTACAATACTTACGATGACAATGGTGAAGCTTTTATGCTTTATACGCTTTCAGGGGCCTCAAGTGCCCAATTTGAATCCCTGGGCATGCCAAGGCATACAGCGTTGTTCAAGCCGACATTTAGCAATAGTGAAGTCATCAGGGTAGATGACGTGACCATGGACAGCCGCTATGGAAAGAATATGCCTCTATTCGGAATGCCAAGCGGCCATTTGGATGTTAAAAGTTACCTCGCTGTGCCTGTTGTTTCAGCCAACGGTGAGGTGATTGGCGGATTGTTGTTTGGACATCCCGAAGTGGGACAGTTTCGTGCCGAGCATGAAGATCTCGTAGAGAGTATTGCCTCACAAGCTGCCATTGCGCTTGAAAATTCAAGGCTATTCGAAGAGATCAAGACGATGAGTGATAAGAAAGATGAATTTATCGCACTCGCAAGCCATGAATTAAAAACACCGCTTACGACAATCAAAGGCTATTTACAGCTACTTGCTAAGAAAAAGCAGGACCGTGTGAATGCGCTGTTTATAGAGAAAACGCTGGATCAGGTGGCAAAGTTAAACGCGCTGATTGCTGACTTACTGGATGTTTCAAAAATTGAGGCTGGTAAGTTGCAGTTTAATCTGGAGCATTTCGACTTAAGGTTGTTGCTGAAAGAAGTTATGGAGACTTTTCCTTACACTTACAAGACGCATAAGATCATTTTTCATGATGCCAATGAGCCTGCAATCGTCTATGCTGATAAACAGCGCATTGAGCAGGTCATCAATAATTTACTAACCAACGCAATTAAATATTCGCCTGCAGCGGACCTGGTAGAAATTTCATTGTTTAAGGATGCTGAGGTGGTCACCGTAAGGGTGAAGGATTACGGTATCGGGTTAAAGGAGGAGCATAAAAGTAAGATCTTCACCAGGTTCTATCGTGCCGATGGCGTGGTTAATGTATCTGGTCTTGGCATTGGACTTCACCTGACCAAGGAAATTATTGACAGGCACAACGGGCAAATCGGTGTAGAAAGCACGTTTGGCGTTGGTTCAGAGTTCTACTTTACCCTGCCGGCAAATGGTGGATAACATGGATGTATAACTGTTTTCTTTTATAACAAAAAAGGCTTTTCAAAATGTTGAAAAGCCTTTTTTGTTCCTAATACAATTTAAATTCTAATAATCCTCTTCAAATATAT
>JARKUW010000199.1 GCA_029851965.1 Bacteroidota bacterium
GTTAAAGCGTATGCAGTAGCACAGGGCGTACCTTCATCCAGAATGGCGACTGAAGGAAAAGGATTTGCGGAGCCTATCGGTGACAATACGACAGATGCTGGAAGAGCTGCCAACCGTCGTGTGGAAATTGTAATTGTTGCAAACGATGAATTGAAAAATCAGGCAAAAACACAAGGATAATCCTCAAGGGAACAATATTCTTTTAAATAAAAATCCCCCGTTGTATGAACAGCGGGGGATTTTTTATGTCTAAAGATTACCTATTCTGACTCGGAACCCATTTCCTCACCATAGATATCCTCGAAGTAATGTACGGCCAGAGATTTCAGCAGGAGCTCCTGCTCCATCATGGCGAAAGAAGGCACGGGCTTAACAAGTTTCCAGTGCGGCCAGCCATCCTGGTCCAGCCCTTCCAGTTCATAAAAACCCATCTCGCTTAACAGGCGGCAGGTTGCAATGTGCATCAGCTCTTCCTTTTGTCTTTTGCTGTATTTGCCGGGTCCTTTACCCAGTTCCTGTACACCGATCAGAAAAAGCACCACCTTTAAATCAGGAACATCAGAGTCAAATTCTTTAGAGATTTTTTGCTGCAAAACTTTCCACTTTGCATGAGTTTCTGAAGGTTTCATGGGGCAAAGATACAGTTATATGCTCCGAAAGGCAATATAATTCCGGTTTAACGCTTTGATTTGCTATTTTTAGAAAGCTAATTTTTTAAACCAATACGTTAACAACAAATCACTATGGATCAAAAAATAACTGCCGGATTGCTCGCCTATGGCATGTCTGGTAAAGTTTTTCATGCCCCTTTTTTGTCTGCCCATCCGGGTTTTAATTTTTATGCCATTACGGAACGTAATGCGAAGAAAGCCGCCCAGGACTATCCGGGCCTGATCAGCTACGATTCCGTGGATGAACTGATTGATGACGCGAAAATAGAGCTGGTGGTGGTGAATACCCCAAACTTTACGCACTATGACTATGCAAAAAAATCGCTGCTAAAAGGGAAGCACATTCTGGTGGAGAAACCGTTCGCAGCAACTGTCGCGGAAGCAGCGGAGTTGTTCGAGCTGGCCGAGCAGGTGGGAAAAAAGATCTTTGTGTATCAGAACAGACGATGGGATACCGATTTCCAGGTGGTAAAGAAAGTAATTGACGAGGGCCGGGTTGGCAGGGTGAATGAACTTCATATCCGGTACGACCGCTATCGTCCGGGCATCGGCGTGAAGAAGTTTAAAGAAGAGATCATGCCTGCAACAGGCTTACAGTTTGACCTTGGCCCGCATTTGCTGGATCAGGCACTGACGCTCTTTGGAAAGCCACAGAGCTACTATAAAGTACTGGGTAAGAACCGCAAAGACACCAAGGTGGATGATTTCTTTAGTATTCATTTGAAGTTCGAGAATGGCGCAAATGTGTATCTGACGGCCAGTATGCTTGTTGTAGAGCCCCTCCCCGCCTTTGTGTTACATGGAGATGGCGGAAGCTTTATAAAGGAACGTGCTGACATCCAGGAAGAACAGTTGCTGGCTGGCATGAAGCTTAGCGAAACCGGATATGGCATAGAGCCCAAGGAAAAAGAAGGACAGCTAACGACCATAGATTCCGATGGCAGGAAGCATCTTGAACATGTTGCCTCAGAAACAGGAAGTTACCTGCCGCTGTTTGAGTCCGTATACCAGGGCATTGTAAACAACGAGCCATTCCAGGTGAAGCCGGAACAGATTCTGTGGCAATTACAGATTCTGGAAAGTGAAGAAGGCTACTTCAAATTGTAGGTTCTTCTAAGCCTATAAACTTCCCAGCAGGGCTACCATAAATTCAGTAGGAACTTCCAGGTGCGGAATATGGCCGCATTCGTTAAACTCCACCAGTTTCGCACCAGGAATTTTTGCTGCGGTTTGCTTTCCCAGTACACTATACTGCCCGTACTGGGCTTGCTGGGCAGCAGAAAGCAAGCCTTTACCCACAATGGTCTTGTCCTGCTTTCCAATAAATAGCACTGTAGGAACTTTCAGGTTGGCAAATTCATGCACAACAGGCTGCTCATAGATCATGGTGAACGTCATGGCTGCAACTTTTGCATAGCGCGGAAAATCACCACTTAAACTTACCCCGCCTGCAATGCGAACCAACTCCTCATACTCCGGCTTCCAGCGCCTAAAGTAGGAAGTCTGATAATATTTGCGTACGCTCTCCGCGGTTGCTTTCAGCTCCGTTGCATATTGAGCTTCTGTACTAATGTAGGGAACAAAGGTTCTGTAATCTTCCAGACCGATCGGATTCTCCAGCAGTAGTTTTTCTGTACGGTCGGGATACATCAGCGCATATCTGGTAGCCAGCATACCACCCATAGAATGTCCAAGAACAACAGATTTTGAAATGTTGATGCTCTCCAGCAACTCGCGGTTCCATTTGGCCATCTGGTGAAAACTGTAGTGTATAAATGCTTTTGAAGATTTGCCAAAGCCGATCTGGTCTGGTACAATGACGCGGAATCCGCGGGCAGTTAAGCCTCTGATTACATTCGTCCAGTAATACCCCGCGAAGTTCTTTCCATGGAAAAGAACAACGGTCCGGCCATTGGCATTCTGCGTTGGCGCTATATCCATGTAGGCCATCCGAAGGCTCTGCCCTTCTGTGTTTATCGGAAAATATTTAACGGGGTAGGCGTATTTAACATTCTCAAGTGTGATAGACAGGGTATCGACTTTTTGGGCGTATAGAGACGTGCTTACAATTGACAGCAAGATGAGGGCGTACAGCGTTCTTTTAAACATATAGCTTCAGGGCATTAATAACATGGAACGACAAAGGGGACTATTTAGTACATATTGGACGTTTGAAGAGACGAACAAGTGTAGTTTAACGGCTACCGCTTCAATGTGAATGGAAGTGTGATCCCGAAGGTAATGTTCCGGCCGGCATTGTAAATTCCCAATGTCGGATCTTCATCGCTCAGCCTTCCCGGCTTGTAGCGGCTCAGGTGATCATAGTAGGCTTTATTCAACAGGTTTCTTCCGGCAACGTAGATGGTGAGGTTTTGATTCGCACTTAACTTTAACGTTGTTCCTATAGACGCATTTAAAAGTGAATACCCGGATGTCGGAAGCTCGAAAGCATCTACTTTATTTTGTTTAAAGAAGTTATCCAATCCGATGGAAACGTAAGAATTCGAAGTACCGGCGATCTTCGGTTCAAAGCGAAGCTCATTGCGCAGTGCCGCTGCAGGGATAAAAGGCAACGAACTGTCCGTTCTCCGGTTGGTTGCCCGGGTGTAAGAAAATCCGTTCTCGAAATGAAGAAAGCTTACCGGGTGCAGGGTTAAGGAGGCTTCTACTCCCCTCAGAAAGGCATTATCCTGCACGAAGTTGTACACCGGAAAGTTACGGATGCTGCCGTCTTCTTCTTCAACAGGCATCACCTCGCCATTGGTGTCGTAAAAAATATAACTGTTGATGTAATTGGCAAAGCCGCCTAAGCTCGCCTCAAAAAATTCATTCTGGTACTCAAAAGAGGCATCAAGCTGATAACTTTTCTCCGGCTTTAAGTTTGAATTTCCGACTTCATATCGGAAGGCACCCTCATGAACACCATTGGAGGAAAGTTCGGCAATATTCGGCGCACGGAAGGCTGTTCCTGCATTACTCTTGAAGCTTAAAACGTCTGAGAATTCATGGGTGAACCCGGCGGCAGCACTTACATGACTAAATGCATTGCTGATGGCTGGAAAGGAGACTTCATCACTTGCGAAGCCCACTGTTGTAAGTTTACGGTAGTCCAGGCGGGCACCGATGTTGAAGGTATTCGAGTTCCAGGTTTTCTTCAGGTAGGCGAATGCACCATAGGCCTGGCTGTCGTAATCGGGAATAAGTTGTTCCGCCCCGGTCGTATTCATACTGTGCATGAACTCACCGGAAAGTCCGAGTACCGGTGCCCAGCCGTTAATTTCATGGTGGGAATACCGGATGTCGTAGCTGTACGTATGGCTGTTTAAAAACAATGCAGGCCCTTCATCTGCCGATTCCAATTCCCTCCGCTGATTGTGCTGGTAGCCAAATGTGGATTTCAGGCTTCCATTGTCCAGGAGCAAATTGCTGTTCAGTGCAAGCTTATCGTGCTGGATGGCCTGTCTGGGATAGGCAGGCGTGCGGTCTTTATATTGTTGATCCGTAAATAGAAGACCATCCTCATCTACCAGTTGCCCGGCATCATTCCGTAGTGGCTCATAGAACCCAATGTTGGATTTATAGCTGGAAGCATCCAGATGAACATAGCCCCAGTGTTTGTTCAACCCGATCTGGGCCTGAAAACTTGTTTCGTTGAAGCCGGAGTTTGGAACATACTCTGTAGGCGTCTTGTATGAATAGGCATTCTTATAAGACCCGCGCGCCTTGTAGACGAACCCATTCTGATTGCCCTGGACCATCAGTGAATTGCCTGTGAGGCCATTGTTACTGGCATAGTTGGTTAAGAATTCACCACGGATGGTGCCTTCCGGTGCGGGAAGACCATCCAGAATATTGATGACGCCGCCCAGCGCATCGGACCCATACATTAAACTGGCAGCTCCACGCAGCACCTCCACGCGGTCTGCGCTATATTGGTCGATCTCAACACCATGCTCGTCGCCCCATTGCTGGCCTTGCTGCTTCACGCCATTGTTGAGCGTCACCACCCGGTTGGCACTTAAACCGCGTATGACCGGCTTGGAGATTGCAGGCCCGGTTGTGACCTGTGCAACGCCGGGAATCCGGGAGATTGCATCAACAATGTTTGTAGAAGGATGGTACAACAGGTCCGCCTTACCCACGGTAGAGATCGATGTACTGTTCCTGCGGTGGTCGGCGCTGATGGCCGAACCGGTGATGACGATTTCCCTTGCTTCGATAACACTCTGGTGAAGCGCGAACACCAATGCAGGCGGGTTGTCGAAATCGACCATTTGGGTAAAAGATTTATAGCCGACAAAGCGTACCTGAATCAGGAAACGACCGCGGGTGGGCGCATTTGGGAAAATGAATTCGCCCTGTGCATTTGCAACTGCTGAAATCTGCAGGTCGGGAATAGAAACTGTTGCGCCGGGTAGCGGCTGCGCGGTTTCGGCATCTGTAACGACCCCTCTGATCAAGGCAGTTTCTGAAGCAAAAGTTGGAACGTATAGTAATGAGAGCAATAGGGCAAACGCCAATAGCTTAATGGATTTCATAGAATAACGGGAAATTGATAACCTGGAGCGTTAAACGCACCACAGACATAGAAATGGCCGAAGCCAACAATTAACAGGAATGAACTATGAAACAGGGGGACCGCGGAGGGCAGTCGTAATCAGCTTGGTGTACAGGCTGGTTAGGACGGGCTGGTTTTTAAGCAGTATGGAACTGGTGAAATACCCAGGGAAATATTGGAAGGTATGGATATAATTCTTTTCGAAATGGGCAGCACAGATCAAACATTGTCCTTCGTGTGTCCCGATGTGCACTTTGTGCTTACAGACAGGCTCATTCGTGCAGCTATAAGCAACGGGGTTGTGGTGATGCAACGCTGACCAGGGTGTAAGCGCAATAAAAAATACCCATAACAAGGCATAGGATAGAATTCTATGGATATGTAGGCTCTTTCTTCGCACTTGTATCAAAAGTAACAAAATATTTAAAAGTCGGCCTTACGATTAGGTAACAAAGCGATTAGGTTTGGCATTAACCGCCTGATTATTATTACTTCCCTGTGATGTATTTACATCCGCTTTCTCCCGGCGAGACAAACCATAATCACCGTTTTTACGTTTATAAAAGTAAAAATCCATGGCAACAGCAGAGCAAATTACCAATGGCTATATCGACTATGTACTTACGCATGGCGAGAAGCCAAAGTCCATTTATAGCTTTGTAAAGACTTTAAACATTACCGAAGCGGAGTTCTACGATGTGTTCGCCTCTTTCGAAGGAATTGAGAAGGCCACCTGGGCGGAGCTGGTTGTAGAGACTATTGAGGCGATAAAGCAGCAGGAAGTCTGGCCGGAGTATTCCTCCAGAGACCGTATGCTGTCGTTTTTTTACAGCTTTACAGAACTATTGAAAAGACAGCGCAGCTTCATTGTATATACTTTTAAACACCACCAATCGAACTTTGCTACCCCTGAGGCGGTATCCAGTGTGCGGGAGATCTTTGAACGCTTCGCAGAAGACATCATCAGTGACGGGCTGGAAAGCGGCGAACTTGCAAACCGTACCTTCTTCAGCAGCCGGTATAAGGATGCGCTTTGGGCTCAATTTGTATTCATCACCCGGTTTTGGGTAAATGATGATAGCCAGGGATTCGAGAAGACGGATGAAGCGATTGAAAAGGGCATAAATGTGACTTTCGATCTATTTGAAAGATCGCCTATTGACAATCTGTTCGAATACGGGAAGTTCCTCTCCCGCAATGGCGCGTTTAAACACCGGACGAGATCTTAAATTGAATGAAAGAACAGCAAAGTATCCCTACAACAAAAACACAACGTTCTGCCAGGTTTGTTAAAACTGGTTTCCAGATTGGCGGAAATTACATCAAACACTACTCAAAAAAGCTCTTTAACCCGGAGATGGACCGGGCGGAGCTCAATGAGGATAATGCGACGGACATATACAAATCGCTCAGTGAACTAAAAGGCAGCGCCTTGAAGATCGCTCAGATGCTTAGCATGGATAAGAACATCATGCCGAAATCGTATGTAGATAAGTTCACCCAGTCGCAATACAACGCACCGCCATTATCCGGCCCGCTGATCGTGCGGACATTTACGAAGCATTTCGGCAAAACACCGGAACAGATCTATGATAAGTTTAACACGACGTCCAGCAATGCCGCTTCTATCGGGCAAGTACATGAGGCCTGGCTGCAGGGCGAGAAACTCGCGGTTAAGATTCAATACCCCGGCGTTGCCGACAGCATCTCTTCAGACCTGAAACTGGTTAAGCCCTTTGCGTTCCGTTTACTGGGGATGAGTGAGAAAGAGCTGAACATTTACGTTAAGGAAGTGGAAGAACGCCTGCTGGAAGAAACCGACTACGAACTTGAGGTACGGCGTTCCATACAGTTCTCTGAAGCATGTAAGAACCTGAACAATGTTGTTTTTCCTACCTATTATCCGGAACTTTCGGGCAAGCGGATCATCACCATGGGCTGGGTACCTGGGCAGCATTTGAAAGAGTTTCTGAATACGAAGCCTTCTCAGGAACTGCGGAACAAAATCGGACAGGCACTGTGGGATTTTTACAACTTCCAGCAGCATGAGCTGCGTGCCGTACACGCGGATCCACATCCGGGCAATTTCTTGATTACCCCAGACGAGAAGCTTGGCGTCATTGATTTTGGTTGCATCAAGGAACTGCCTGATGACTTTTATACCCCATTCTTCTCCCTGGTAACCAAAGGCATTATGGACGACAAGGAAAAGACCCTGGATGCGTTCAGAAAATTAGAGATGATCCACAAAAGCGATACTCCCACGCTGGTGGAATTCTATTACAATGCATACAAGGAGATGATCGGACTGTTTGCAAAGCCCTATTTAAGTGAGACATTCGATTTCAGCAAGCAGGAATTCTTTGATGATCTGTATGCCTACGGAGAACGGATTGCCCGGATGCCTGAATTTAAACAAGCGCGGGGTGTGAAGCATTTTATTTATGTGAACAGAACAAACTTCGGTTTGTACACCATTCTGCAAGAGCTGAAAGCAGTTGTAAATACGGCCACTTACCTCCCTCAGCTCTAGAAAGGTTATAAAAAAGGGAAGGCACAATCGCCACAATTGTACCTTCCACCTAACCTTAAAACCAATAACAATAAGACGAAAGAAAACACCAAAGGTTTGATGCCTGAAGAAAATAAAATTAGGGCTTAAACAGGAAAGGCACAATCGCCACAATTGTACCTTCCACCTAACCTTAAAACTAATAGTAAGACGAACCAGATGTCAAAAGGTTTCATCTGCAAAAAAATTGTTATCTAAACATCCAAAAAGATGTAAAAGATAAATCGAGCTTAATATATTTGTACTGAAATTTATCCCGCATTGAAGAACCGCTCAACCTCATACAAAAACATTCTGGTGATTGAAGACAATCACGCCATCCTGGACGTGATTACCCTTATTTTACAAAGTGAGGCTTACAAAGTAAATGCATTGAGCAGGAGTGCAAATTACATGGAGCATATCGATCTGTTGAAACCAGACCTGCTGATTTTGGATATTATGCTTCCTGACGCGGACGGCAGGGTTTTGCTGCAGGAAATACGGGAAAATGAAAGCACTAAGCACATCCCTGTCCTGATGATCTCTGCCCGGTATACGGAAGAAAACGTTCAGCATGGCGCCTTTAAGCCAAATGGCTTTCTGGCTAAGCCTTTTGATATTGATGATCTGCTGGACCGGATTGAAGGTATTCTTGCCGGAAATAACTACATCTAAGCTTTTTTGCTCAGGCTCTGCATCAGCTGGCTATACAGATCGCTTCCCGATTCCTCTTCTCTTGGTTTAAGCTTTTTAACGGTTGCACGTTTACCTTTCGCTTTGGCTTTTATGATTCTAAGAAGTTCCTTTGTGTACTCGTCTTTGAAACTTTCAATGTTAAATTCCGAAGTATACTGTTTGATCAGCGCCAGACCGACATCCAGTTCCTTTTTGGTCACTGAATCCAGTGGCGGCACTTTGATTTCTTCCGCGGAGCGGATCTCTTCCGCAAATCTGATCTTAGTGACCACCAATACGTTTCCACGCGGATGGATCACGCATAAATTTTCTGTATTGCGCAGCACAAAGCGAGCTACACCAGCCTTGTTGACCTGCTGCAATGCCTTTAAGAGCAGGGCGTAGGCCTTCTTGCCCTGAGTTTCGGGCTCGGCATAATAAGAAGTTTCGTAGTAGATCGGATTAATCTCGGTGATGTCGACAAAATTCTCCAGCTCTATCATTTTGGTCTTCTCGGGGCTGGCTTCTTCGAAGTCGTGTTTTTCAAGGATGACATACTTTTCATCCAGCATATACCCTTTAACGATCTTATCGTACTCAACCTCTTTGTGTGTATTCTCGTTGACCCGCTGGAACTTAATTCTTGCATGATCCTTGCCGTCGAGCATATCCATGTCCAGGCCGCTGTTTTGAACAGCAGAATAAAGTTTAATGGGTATGTTGACGAGTCCAAATCCAATTGAACCTTTCCAGATAGATCTCATGTTCCAGGGTGTTTTGAAAGTATAACAACCTGGAAATCGGAATTGTTTAATCCGGATGGGGATTGCGGAGGCTCTTGGGTGGGGTTAGTTTGTGGAACCGGTTAGAAACTCCAATATTCCGTCTATCGTTAACTTTTGCTGGATTCCGGATTTCATGTCTTTGATGGTGAGCGTATGACTTTCCATTTCATCGCTGCCAATCAGTATCACGTAAGGAATGTTCTTATCATCCGCATATGCCATTTGCTTTTTAAGCTTCGCTGACGTCGGATAAATCTCCGAAGCGATATGCGCCTCTCTCAGTCGCTGAACAATCGGCAGCGCGTAGGATTCGGCCTGTGTATCGAAATTGCTGATCAGCACACGGGTCCCGGCAGCAGCTGACTCCGGAAACAATTCCAGTTCCTGCAGAACATCGTAAATGCGGTCTGCTCCGAAAGAAATTCCGACTCCGGTTAGACCCTTAAGGCCAAACATACCCGTGAGGTCATCATACCGGCCACCCCCGCCTATACTGCCCATAGCCGCCTCATTGGTTTTGACCTCGAAAATACAACCTGTATAATAGTTTAGTCCGCGGGCCAAGGTAATGTCAAGCTCCAGCTGCAGGTTCTGGATCTTATCTGTGTGCCCAAGAAACTGCGTCACATAGTTGAAAACAGTCTCAATTTCTTCAATCCCTTTTAAACCGGCTTCAGAGGAAGCCAGTACTTGTTTGAGACGGGACAGCTTTTCCGCATTTGATCCCTGGAGCAGGATGACCGGTTTTAGGGTATCGATATCATGTTCCGAGAAGCCTTTTTCGAGCAACTCTTTGGTTACGCCTTCGAAGCCTATCTTGTCAAGTTTATCGATCGCAACCGTCATGTCAATAATCAGCTCGGGCTTCCCGATGATCTCGGCAATGCCAGACAAAATCTTTC
>JARKUW010000239.1 GCA_029851965.1 Bacteroidota bacterium
GCGCATGCACGTAACCTACGTTATGTGTCTTCTGAACGATCAGCTGCGTTTTTTGAAAACCACTAAGGTTAGGCAGCTGGGCGATCTTTTTCTGGTCCGTTCCGGTAAGAATACCAGCGGTACCCAGTACCAGGGCAGACCAGCAGCCTGCAGTAACCATTGCCGCCTGTGCGTGGCACAAAGCCGCGATTTTTTCGCCCACCTTATCCTGCACCTCATTGATCATCACAAAATGTTTGGAGGCATCATTGATTGCCGCCACCACATCATCCTGCATCAGTGACGCCGTATGCGTGGTATAGGTACCAGCTGCATTGATAAAGGTACGCAGACCAAGTTCCTTAATCAGGTCGCGCTTAACGCCGCCTGAAACAGCGGCACTTGCCGACTGGAAAGGAATCCCTGACCCGACGACTCCCCCTACGATAGGGGCAACCGTCATGTATTTAATAAGATCTCTACGTTTCATAGTTTTTGTTTATTACCGTACGTTAATTATTGTTTATCCCACCATACACGGGTCAACAGGTTATCCCCTGTCTGCTCAGAAAATCCTTGTCGCTGTAAAGCTTCCAGGTAATTCTCCCGGTTAACCAAATTTTCTGTAATTGGCAATGAGAAGCGTCTGAACAACTTTCCTCCGGTCACGTTACCAGGGTAGTTTACCGGCGTCAGCACAGGATATCCGGTACGTCTCCAGTTTGAATATACTTCATAATCGTCACCAAATAAAGAGATCCATTTCTGTACGGAAATCTGCTCCAGGCGCTCCTGGAAAGTTCCACCGGTTTTATACGGGTTTGCAGCAAGGTAGGCATCTACCTGTGCAGGAGTGATTACGTTTGAACTTGGTGCGACAGGTGCCCACAACGACCATTGTGCCATCGCAGAACGAACAGCATCGTTGTACGACGCTTCTTCAGTGGCGCCATTGTACCAGCCGCGTAAAGATGCTTCTGCTAATAGCAAGTAGGCTTCCGCAGGACCCATGATTACAATAGGTGCCGCAAGGTTCAGGATCAATGGAGATGGTTCTGAATAGGTATCAAAATCAAGGGGACGGGTGTTCAGTGAACCACTCACCATTCCACGTTGAACGTCTGGAGTGTTGTCTGCTACATAGCCGGTGCTGGATTGTTTCCATACCACAGACATTACCGGTAAACGCGGATCGCTGGTCGACTTCAGCTCGTCGATGAAGGTTGCTGCATATTTACCACCCTCCACATTGTCGCCACCCGGACTTGCATAGTTACCGTTGATGTATGTGTTGATTTTAGGATTGATGTTACCCGTCGTGTTGGCATACTGGATTTTAGCAATGTCATCATTCGAAGTCATTACCCCTCCGGCGATTGCCGTTTTCACCCATGTTTCTGCCAAAGCCGGATCAACTTTCGTTAAACGCATGCCCAGACGAAGCATCAGGGTATAAGCGAACTTTTTCCATTTGGCAACGTCACCTTTGTAGAAAAGATCCCCGTTTCCAAAGGTAGGCTGTCCTGCAGTTAAAGATTCTGCAGATTCTTTAAGCTCCTTGAACATATCCTTGTAAATGCTCTCCTGAGTGTCGTATTCCGGCGAAAGAACACCTTCTTCACCTTTAACGGCCTGGAAGTAGGGAATATCACCTGCGACATCGGTAAGCTGATGGTAGGTATACACACGAAGAATACGGACAAGTGCCTTTCTGTTTCCATCGTCAGGAGCCGTAAGTGCTTTGTCCAATTCCATCAACCGGTTCAGGTTGTTGGTATAGGTTCCGAAATCTGCCGTTGTACCGTTAAAACTGTAGTACTTGTCTCCAACACCAGGAACTTCTTTGTATGTTGAGAAGTACTGAACACCCTGCGCCATTACGCCGTAGTTATCTTTTGGTAAGTTGAGCAACACATTGGTGAACACATTCTCGGGAATGATAAATCCGATGGCGTTCACAGGTTTATTTAGATCTGTAAGTTCTTTCTTAGAACAGGCCGGCAGCAATACGGTGGCCGCCAGAGCCAGAACAGAAATACCTTTAAAAATTTTCTTTTTCATCAGTATAATTTTTTGAGGATTATGAAGCCAGGGTAGGCTTCATAATCGATGAGTTAAATTTAGAATTTAATGTTCAGGTTTAAACCGAAAGTACGTGTGCGGGGTTCTCCTGCTCCGGCAGTACCTGTTGCATTTCCAACAGATTGTTGCATCTCCGGATCCAGTCCTGCTTCTTTAACTTTCTTGTCGCGGTAAAGAATAGCAAGGTTACGTCCTACAAGTCCGATTGTTGCCGATTGAATTCCACCGATACCCAACTTAGCCGTTGGTATGTGGTAGTTGAAGATCAGCTGGCGCAGCTTCACGAAGTCAGTTTTATACGTTTGCAGCTCGGAATAGTTCGCACCCATGTTGTTGTAGTACGTATCGAGGTCTTGTACCGGCCACAATCTGCTGAACGGTGCACCAGTCTGGTCAACTCCATTCAGCTGAACGCCTGTTTCACGTCCCGGCAACGTATTTGGTGTTAAACCAAAGCGTGTTGCATACACCATCATGTTGTTGAAAGATACTGCACCAAATTTTGCGTCTAGTAAAACGTTCAATGAGAAGTTCTTGTAACGGAAGTCGTTGCTTAAACCCATTGTATAAGGTGGGTTCGCAACACCAAGATCTTTCTCCACACGCTCTTCGTATCCGCTTGTCGCGTTGTACACCTGCACGCCATTGGCGTCTTTAAGCATACCCCAACCACGTACCGTGCCATAAGGAAGGCCAACGGCATTGATGATTCTTACGCCGTTGCTGATACCTGTACCCACTTCAATTGTGTTTAATCCAGGTGCAAGCTCCAGGATCTGGCTTTGGTTGTAGGCGAAAGGCAGACTCACTGTCCAGCTAAAATCAGTCGTTTTGATCGGCGTACCGGTTAATAAGATTTCCACACCACGGTTTCTAACCTTACCCACGTTTCTAGGTCCGGCAAGATAACCGCTGGTCGCAGAAATGGTTGGTGAAAGCTGATCGTTGGTCGTCATCCTGGTGTAATAGGTCGCATCCAATGCAAGTCTATTGTCCAGGAAGCGCGCCTCGAAACCACCCTCAGTTGTGGTTACGGTTAACGGACGGATGTCAAAATCAATCAGCATATTTGGATTGTTCTGCACCGGAACACCTGCGAAGGCTGTTCCAAAGCTGAATGTCCTGTTGATCTGACCTTGGTTTACGGTATTGCTACCAACTTGTGCCCATGATCCACGAAGTTTCAGGAAGCTGAATGCTGTTGGAAGTTTCACCAGGTCGGAAAGGATAACACTTGTTCCGACTGACGGATAGAAGATGGAGTTGTTTCCTGGGTTCAATGTAGAGAACGAATCCTGTCTTCCGGTTACGGAAAGGTAAACGATACCTTTGTAGTCGAAATCGGCTGATCCAAAGATCGAGTTCGTACCTGAACGGCCTTCATTACGGTATGGTCTGGCATCCGTATTCGGGTTGATCGTACCCAGGTTACTGATGTGAATAAAGTTTGGAACCTGGAAGTTGATACCACCAATGTTCGTATTTAAATCAGACAAACGCTCACGGTTTGCACCAACCATCGCATTTACCCTGAAATCTTTCAAAAACTCCGTGTTGTAGTTCAACATGGCGTTGAAGTTGGTACGGTCGTCCTGAAGTTGTTGGGTATTCAGATAGCCCAGCGGTGTAAATGCAGTACCCATTGGCACGAAATCCTGCAGTGTGGTATAACTGAAATCCCTTGCCGCAGTACCTTTTATGAACAAGTTCTTCAAAATGTTCACGCGGATACTTCCATTCGCGATCAAACGTTGTGTTTTATCGCTGTTTCCTGTGCTATAAGCAGCAAAGTAAGGGTTGATTGCCGCTGGAACCGGATTCCATTGAATCTCATTTCCGTTTGCATCTGCTCCATTGCCATTCGGGCCTGCAAGGTCCCTGATGTCAACCGTGCTACCCACAAGGTAAGTCGCCCAGCTTGAATTTCGCTCTGCATAACCTACCCCAGGTCTGTTTTTAGCATCCTCCAGGTTATACTGAATGGATGACTCCAGATTGATCAGGTTATTTTTACCAAGATTCGCCCTGGTGTTCAGGTTGATTGTTTTTCTGTTGAATGTTGAATTCGGCGTTTGTGCTTTCGAGTCCAGATCGGAGATCGACAAACGGAAATTCAGGGCCTCACTACCACCTAAGAAGGCGATGGTGTTGGTCCAGTCACGGCTTGCATTGTAGAAGTTGTTGATGTTGTTCTTAACCCCAACTGCACTGTACGGACGCAAAACGCCATCAAACTGCGGAACCATTGTTCCGTCTACGCGCGCACCGTAAGACAGACGACCTGCACTTAAGGCAGCTGCCTGAGTAGCCGGTTTAACACCATCGTTACCAGAACCGTATTCCTGTTGGAAGTTCGGATACGCTGTTGGTGTCCCATAAACGATGTTCGAGCTGTACTCCACACCAATTCCTTTTTGTGCGCGACCGGTTTTTGTGGTAATTAATACCACACCATTGGCCGCCTGGCTACCGTAAAGTGCTGCAGCAGCACCACTCTTCAGAACGGTAATGCTTTCGATGTCATCCGGGTTGATGCTGGAAATACCGTCACCCCTATCCACGTTCAAACCTGTTGTGTTGGTTCCTGCGCCACTGTTGCCGGAATTGATCGGCAAGCCGTTCACCACATATAAAGGCTGGTTGTTGGCATTCGGGTTAATCGCACCCGCACCACGGATAACCACGCGGCTTGATCCACCTGGTCCGGAAGAGATCTGACTGGCGTCTACCCCGGCAATTTTTCCGGTTAAGGCGCTGGCAACGTTATTCTCCCTGGCTTCCGTTAGATCCGCACCGGCTACTTCAGAGCTGGAATACACCAGGCCTCTACGTGCACGTTTCACACCAAAGGCTGTTACAACTACCTCACTTAGTGCCTGTGAATCCTCCGCCAAAGTTACATCAATACTGCTTCTCCGGTTTACACTGACCTCCTGTGCGGCAAACCCCATATAACTAAATACCAGTGTTGCCGTTCCCGGTGCACTGATGGAGTAATTACCATTCGCATCTGTGGTCGTCGCGACGCTGGTACCCTTAACCAAAATACTCACTCCTGGAAGCGGTGCTCTTTTGGCATCTGTAACCTTACCTCTGATCACCGTCTGGTTTTGCGAGGGATTGATTAGGGGCACGGCGGGAAGGACAGCCCTAAGTGAAGTTCTGAAAACATCATCAGGACTGGGTGCGTCGATGCTTGATGCACTAACCTGCACAAATGCCATCGGGACAATTATACCCGTAAGCTTTATCGCACGGGCATATTTCTCATAAAGATCCATGCAGCTAGAACTACATTTATCGAGTAAAAAATTTTTCATATTTTCTGATTAGTTGTTTAAAATAAAGTACTTATAGGGACGTGTAGATCTGGAGTAGGAATTCATTAACTGGTGTCTGTTCTCATCGTTGGTTTAATTGGTTGAAGCTTCAGTAGCTTATATATTTGGTATTCTGTATTCTATCCCTAAAATGATTCTGAAGCCGCCCGTATTTTGTTCATACACCCAGCAGGGCTGCTGGGTTAATTGCCAAAAAAAGGTTTAATCCTCATCTTTTATAAACCTATCAATTAATTATAAAAAATGCAATGGCAAAACGATTTATTTGTTAATATTTTTATGAATGCAATCGATTTTATAAATATTTCTCTAGAAATACAGATATTTTCCAGCCGGATGAGGGATATTTCAGCGGAAAAAAGCAAATCATCATAAAAATAGTGTGTACTTTATACACTTAGTACCTCAAAGCTGCTTTCACAACACAAAAACAGATCAATTCACCTGAAAATAGTGTGTACTTTATACACTTACCTCCTCAGACGCACTTTCATCGATCACAAACAAGAGATTCACCCCATGCTTTTGAATCGTTAAAGAAACGAACGGAATGATTTTACAGAATCCGCTCAACACAAATACAGCCAGCTCCCCGGCAAACCATGGATTAAACTCAGGCGAGATCGAACGACAACATGCCGCTGATCCCAGGCGGGTAAAGCATCGGGAAAACATTGGAATTTACAGCCACGTTAGCTGCACCCTACCCGGACCTTACCCGCACGTAACGCACACAAACAGCGGGTAAGATGCGGGTAAGGTCCGGGTAAGATTCGCCTGGGGTTTGGGTCAGACAGCCATCTGTGCCGAAGCATTTACGGCACCTCCTTAAGCAGGCCGGCTAAGCTTCAAGCGGACCGATCCAACTGGACCTGCAGTTAAAAACATTTACTTTACGATTCTGTTATACCTATATATATACACTTAAATTCAAAACATGAACGGTTTCTTCAAAACAATCATTGCTGGCTGGGGAGCCAAAAAGCTAGGCGGTGGCTGCCTGTCCACCATTGTAATTTTTGTATTGATCTATTATGCACTCGGCCAGTGCAATAAACCGGCATCCCGGCCGATCTCTCAACAGCATGCTCCGGTACATACCAGCAGCACGGAATAGTCATCTGTTTCACCTTTAACGATACGAAATTGGAATATAAACGACTGGGCGCATCCGGACTTAACGTACCGGTACTTAGCTTCGGAACAGCCACTTTTGGTGGTGGCAATGAATTTTTTAAATCCTGGGGAAGCACGCAAACCAAAGAAGCACGGCAACTGATTAACGTGTGTATCGATGCGGGCGTGAACTTCTTTGATACGGCTAACAGTTACTCGAACGGGCTCTCCGAACAGATCCTGGCAGAAGGACTGGAAGGTATTCCCCGGGACAAGATTATTCTTTCTACAAAAGGGACCTTCCGCATGGGTGATGGTGTGAACGATTTCGGTTCTGGACGCTACCACCTCACGCAGGCCCTGGAAGATAGCCTCCGCCGCCTGAAAACGGACCATATTGACATCTACCATATGCATGGCTTCGATGCGCGGACACCCGTGGAGGAGACCCTGAGTACTTTAGACAACTTTGTAAAAAGTGGTAAGGTCAGATACATCGCTTGCTCAAATTTTTCAGGATGGCACCTGATGAAATCCCTTTCCATCTCAGAACGGCATGGATGGGCGAAATACATTGCGCACCAGGCCTATTACTCCCTGATCAACCGCGAGTTTGAATGGGAGCTGATGCCACTGGGCGTTGACCAGAACGTTGGCACCATTGTATGGAGCCCGCTCGCTGCCGGGCGGCTAAGCGGCAAGATCAACCGCAACAATCCGGCCCCGGCAGACAGCAGGTTGAGCCAGGGCGGCGGACAGGGTCCGGATGTTCCGGAAGAATACCTCTATGACATTGTTGATGTTTTAAGGGATATCGCCGAAGAGACAGGAAAAAGCCCGGCCCAGGTTGCGCTGAACTGGTTGCTGCAGCGCCCGACCGTGTGCAATCTCGTGATCGGTGCCCGTAACGAAGAGCAACTCCGGCAAAACCTGGCCGCTGTAGGGTGGAACTTAACCGCAGCGCAGGTAAAACGATTGGATGAGGTGAGTGAAGTTGATCCAATCTATCCATATTGGCACCAACGGAAGTTCCCCAACTAACGTTACTGAAATGCTCAGAAATATAAAAGCCGCCCTGTAGTACAGGGCGGCTTTATCTTGATTCTTTACACCACTACATCTTGCTTACGCCACCGGAACCAATAACTCTTTTTTGGATCTCCGGGTTTCCACTATAGCTTACATGACCTGATCCGGTGATGAGTGCATCGATTTTTGTATTTGCATGTATATTCACCATGCCGGAACCGCTGATGCGCGTATTCAGATCATCTACAGAAAGGTCTTTACCGGAAAATCTTCCCGAACCGCTGATCGTTACCTTCGCCTGATCAGCCTCCCCTGCCAGGTTCAGGTTACCTGATCCACTGATCACACCCGTTAATTTGGCTACCGCGATTTTGGCCGTAATCCTGCCCGAACCACTTAAGACGGTAGCGAGTTCTTCTGCTTTAACCGTGCCGGTCACAGACAAAGAGCCATTTCCGCTCATGGCCAGGCTCGTAATATTTCTGGCGGTTACGTAAGCCGTTATTTTCTTGTTTTCATATTTTTTCGCCCAGCTGGTCCAGCTCGTTTTGGGACGGATGATCAGCACGCTACCTTTAACTTCGGTTACCAGGGACTCGATCGCGTCCGCATCCCCCTCAAACCTGACCGTCTCCGTGTTTCCAAGCTTAACAACGACATCAATCGGCCCTCCGGCAGCAACGCCGGTGAAATCCTTTACCACCCGGTCGTCTGCCTGAACAAAAGCAATCGGCTGCACGCTGATGTGGTGCGGATTAAACACTGCGGGTACATGTGCAAATAAGCTTGCGGAATACATCAGACCTACACACGTTGATAGAAATAGCTTTTTCATATTTGTTTGTTTGTTTTTAAATATTGCGGGATGGTAGCCTATACACTCACCTGGCCTCCCATTCGTACCGTTTTAGTATAAGACGTGAAGTTTTCGGAAAAGTTGCACCTGACCCGTAATTTTCCTGTGCAGGACACCGTCGCAAATGCAGTTTGTTAAAACACAAGGGTAGAAAAACTGTTTATTGTATAAAGCTAACCGACAATTATGACAGATCTTGGAAAACACAACCCACAGTTTAATATAGAAGTTTCGCTGAGCGGACAACCGGAAACCATTGTTGTACAGCCACAGGAAACAAGTGATGGTGTAGAATACTTCATCTGCCTGAGGGGAGAGGAACAGATCACGCAGATCCGCAAGGAAGGCCAGGACAAATGGGAGCAAATGTGGGGAGAGCTATCCGAGAGCGACGTAGATGCGCTTGGCAAAGAAATCACTAAACAGAATCAAGATGGTAATTCATGATAGTACATTAAAGCTACACTCCGGCAAGTTTTCTGTGCACAGGGAGAACGGACGAAATGTAGGATTTACAGAGCGGATGGTATCCGTATTTTTAGGAGGCGTATTGTTAACCAAAGGAATTAAGAATCCGCTTAAGGCTAAATTCTGGTATGGCGCATACCTGACCTACCGGGGTTTCACCGGAAGATGCCTGATCTATGATCAGTTGGGCATTGACGCGAAAAAGGCGCATGCCGTAAACATCAGAGGGGAATTTGTGATCGATAAACCGGCGCGTGAAGTATATAACTTCTGGCGTAACCTGAATAACATTCCGGCGAGCGTCAATCATTTGCTGGATGTGGAGATGGTAGACGAGAATCTGTCCAGGTGGAAATCAAATGCCTTTGGGAAATCTTTCCCGATCAACTGGGAAGCAGAAATTGTGAAAGATGAACCCGGACGTCTGATCGGCTGGAGGGCAGTAAAAGGCTCTATGCTGCCACATGTCGGCCGCGTGGATTTCGAAGAAAATGCAGACGGCTTGTCTACGAAGTTGAATATCGTTCTATCCTACCGGCCACCGGTTGGCGGCGTGGGCATCGGACTGTCAAGGTTGTTGAACCCGGTCTTTGAGGAGATTCTCAAGAGCGAGATCAAGACATTTAAAAATAAAATTGAAAGCAAGGCTCCTGCCTACCAGGTGAAAGCAGTTAACCTGCAGTAAGCCTAGGCGCCTACACCTGCAGCACTGATGCCGACCATAATGGTGGCTAAGAGCATGAGGACATAAATACCAACCAATATCATGGTTAGGATGCCCCAGAATTTGAAGATCGACTTCATCTTACTCATTGCAACACTCAAACTTGGCTGATCTCCGTATAACACGGCATGTTTGGCCGAGTTTGCATATTTATACATTAGAAAACTCGGATAGAAGTAAAGCAGGGCAATCATCAGATAAAGGATGGTGAGACCAGCAGAACCGAATTTAGCCAGTCCGCTGTATGCCGGCATCTGGGACATTGCCGTCATGATGGAGTTCATGCTGAATGCAGCAAGCACCATCAGACCCGTAAAGATGAATCCGACGATGGACAGAAATTTAGACCACCTCGCGGATTCATAAATGTAGCTTCTGATATCTTCGGTGATGATCAAAGTTTCCATTTCATGCTCAGCTGAGAGCCCGTTTTCAGTCTCTTCAATGTTTCCCATTCCGATATATTTTAGCTTGAATTAGTTGGCTAAACATAAAGATTATTTTCGATACCTTTGCGCCAAATCTAGAAATAATCATTCATGGCATTACAATGTGGTATAGTTGGTTTACCGAACGTAGGAAAGTCGACTTTATTTAACTGTTTATCAAACGCAAAGGCGCAGGCGGCAAACTTCCCGTTTTGCACAATCGAACCCAACATAGGTGTTATCACCGTTCCGGACCACCGTTTAACGAAACTGGAAGAACTGGTAAAACCAAATAAGGT
>JARKUW010000221.1 GCA_029851965.1 Bacteroidota bacterium
CTTTATTGTATACGCCACTGCAAACCGGAATGACGGAGGTGATTTTAAGGGAAAGCGGATTGTGTGGGGTAAGTATTGATCTGGAGGGGAAGGTACTGCAGGCCTTTGGTGATCTAAGCCCATACCTCAAGCCAGAACGGTTTAATTTTAATCTGAAGGAATTGTTACCCGACCCCTTACAGATTGCATTTAGTGCCGCATTTCTACGGGCCCTGAATGCAAACGAGCGTGTGCGGATTAACAGTGTGGAGTTTATTGTTCCCGAACGATCTGAAAAAAACAGCGTAGATTTAATTGTCAGTCCTTTCCGGGATGCCAAATCACAGACCAATGGTATGATGGTGTTGTTTAAGGGAACTGGCGCGACGGCACAGGATCAACAAGGACCGGATGGAGAGCCATTTCAGCTGGATAGCCATGCGCGTCAGCACATTATGCAGTTGGAGGAAGAGCTCTACCAGGCCAGAAAGGATGTCCTTTCTTCCGCTGAGCTTCTGCGGCACTCCGAAGAAGCCATGCAGATCTACAATGAAGAGCTGCTTTCTGCCAACGAGGAAATGCAAAGTGCCAACGAAGAACTTCAGTCCATCAACGAGGAGCTGGAAACGGTAAACTCAGAACATAAATATACCATCGATGATCTGTCGAAGTTAAATGATGACCTGAACAATTACTTTCGGAGTAACATCAACGGACAATTGTTTGTAGACAATGATATCCTCTTAAAAAAGTATTCGCCTGGAGCGATCAAACACATCAACATTCTGGAGACCGATATTGGACGGCCTTTGAGTAACATTACGACCAACATCAAGTTTGATACGCTCATACAGGACATTAAAAAAGTGATCGATACGGGAAACATCGTCATACAGGAAGTGGAGAGCAGTGATGGCAAGATGTATCAGGTGATTACAAGCCCATACCTCAGAAAAAGCAATAACGAGGTGTATGGAGCCATCATAACCTTCTATGACATCTCGGAGCTAAAGAGGATCCAGAATGAACTTGATAAAACCAATAAGATGCTTACGATGGCCACGGATTCGGCTGAAATCGGGACCTGGTCCATTTATGTAAATACAAGGGAACTCATCTGCTCTGCCCGCCTCAAGGAGATGTTTGGGTTTTCCGGAGATGTGAAAATAACATTTAGTGATCTGCTCGCCCTGGTTGAAAGGGAGTACCAGGGGACATTTTTGAACGCCATCAATGTGGCAATGAGCAAGGGGGAAAAATTTGCGTTGGAATTTCCGGTGCAAGGGCCTGACTATGGCAAAGTGCGGTGGATACGGGCAATAGGGAACATTATGCACAGCAAAGATGAAGCACCGGAATACTTAACGGGAATTATGCAGGACATTACAGATCACAAACTTGATGATCTGCGTAAGAACGATTTCATAGCGATTGTTAGTCATGAGTTAAAAACCCCGCTTACCTCCTTAAACGGCTATTTGCAGTTGCTGGCGCCATGGGGAAAGCAGGCTCAGGATACCTTTGCGTCTAACATTCTGGAAAAGGCTGTGCATCAGGTGAAGCGAATGACCTCACTGATCAACGGCTTTTTAAACGTATCACGCCTTGAAGCCGGAAAAATTTATTTGAATAAAGAGACCTTCGAAATTAATGCACTGATCGAAGAAATTGTGGAAGAAGTATCCACAACGTCCAATCATACGATCACGATTCTTCCCGGCAGTAAACTATCGGTGAATGCGGACCGGGAGAAAATCGGCCAGGTCATTAACAACATACTTCGCAATGCGGTAAAATATTCCCCAAGGGACCGGAATATAGAAGTCAGCTGCATTGGATTAACCCGGAGCGTTCAGGTAAGCATCAGGGATGAAGGCGAAGGCATTCATCCGGCAGATCAGGAAAAACTATTTGACCGTTACTTCCGGGTGGAAAGAGAGCATACACCGATTACGCCGGGCTTCGGCATCGGTCTTTATCTTTCTTCTGAGATCGTACAACGTCACAACGGCAGGATCTGGGTGGAAAGTGAGCCGGGAAAAGGCAGCACATTCTGCTTTAGTTTGCCGCTTTAGCAGCATCATATAGCTTTGCTATCCGGTTAGCAGGCAAGAACAATGCAACCCTTTCGGTTAGGAATAATAACAAGAATACCCTGCAAAGTAATTGCAGCAGTACCAGAAAGTGTGCTAGCCTGGACTGCCTTTCAGGCTTTTTATATTCATGAGTACAATGGCGCTAATGATGAGCAATATGCCCATCCACTGCAGAAGATTTACAGGTTCTTTCAACAGGATGTAGGCAAACATCACAGATACAGGGAGCTCCACCGAAGCAATGATCGTTCCCAGTCCGATACCGGTGTGTGGCATTCCACTGGTGAATAGCAGGGGCGGCAGAATGGTGCCAAAGAATGCCAGAAAGATCCCCCAGGGCCAGAAGATATGAAAATTGAAGTTTCCATATGAGGTTGTGGAGAAGATGAGTACAATGATGGTCAGCCCTCCGGCCAGGAGCCAAAGGCTTCTCTTAATGGAATGCAGGTGTATTGCAATGCTGTTGGAGGCGTACAAGGAAACGGTATAGGAAAGGCCTGCTGCGAAACCCCATGCAATGCCTTTCCAGTTGAGCTCATGTGCAGAAGAAAAGATGTTGGTGGCCAATGCTGTACCAATCAGCACGATGAAGGTTGCTGCAATTTTTCTCCTGGACGGCAACTTCTTGTCCAGCACAGCTTCGAGTAACAAGCCCATCCAGACCGATTGCATCAGGAGCACAATGCCGACGGATACCGGGATGTACTTTACAGCGAAATAGTAGAACACACTGGTAAGCCCCAGTGATGTCCCCCCGATCATCAGTTTTAAAATAGAATATCGTTCTGTTACTTTTTGCGCTTTCTCCGGAGTCTTAAAGAATGTCTGCAGCAGCAGTATTCCAACAATGCCGATGGAGAACTGAGAGGTGGTAACTTCGGCTGTCGTAAATCCGTTTGCATAGGCCATTTTAACTACGGTTGCAAGAGCGCCGTAGCTGGATGCGCCGAGGCCGACCAACAATGCTCCTTTTAGTATATTTTTCTCCATTAATATCGCTTGTGTAATTTGGTGCAAAGAAACCAATTTCCCCCAAGCCTTGTATCAGATGGATGTATAATTACTAACAGGGAAAATACACAACTTATCTCTTCCGTTGACCTGGAGCGAAAGGTTTGGCAGACTTCGCGCCGGATCTTTTCTTTGCTTGTCCGGGAGGAACTTTACCGCTGTTTCCAGCTGTTCTTGTCGTATAACATGAACTGGTTAGCATCAATACCGAAAGCGCAAATATCAGGTAGGTTTTTTTCATGTTATTCTTAGAATTTTAGTTTGGATAAAGATATCAAATTTAATTTAAGCCTTTATGGTATAAAGGCCAGATGAGACTGCTTCCATAAAAAAAGGTTGCCCAAATTTACTGAGACAACCTTTAGTGAAGGGGTGTAATTACAACCTGTTTTGATATCCTTACTGCATATCAAACCACAATTTTGTGGTCAGTAAGTCCGGGCCCTGGCTGGACACTGCATTTGTATAGCTTTGGCCGTTCAATGATTGCTCCGTTCCCGGATAGATAAAGCGAACGGGTATTTGTCCGTTCAATACGGTGTTTACAGAAGCTTTAAGCTGTGGATAATCGAGCCTGCGTACTTCCGTCCAGGCTTCT
The DNA here is from genome assembly GCA_029851965.1 of Bacteroidota bacterium. GTDB lineage: Bacteria > Bacteroidota > Bacteroidia > Sphingobacteriales > Sphingobacteriaceae > Pedobacter. Next base: position 3,685 of record JARKUW010000221.1, read on the forward strand.
AATCCCTGGCCGAAAAGTGCAAGCCATTTTTGCTCGCCTATGGATTTCTTGTAATTTGCCGGATCGTATTGTACAGCAGCCTGACTCACATAGGCGGAGGCATCTGCATCTGAAACGTTGTATTGTTTGAGTGATGCCAGGATGGCCAGGCGGTACAGCTCTGCTGGATTTTCTGCCGTGAGCCCTCTGGCGGCAGCCTCTGCACGGTCAAACAGCAGTTCCGCATAACTGAAGATTACTGCTGGCGATAGTGGTGCAAGAAAGTAGGCGCCGGGCTTTGATGTTTTTGCAAATCCAAGGTTACTTGCCTCAGAGTTGGTCAGGCCATTCGGTAGTCCTACATAAACCTCCGGTGTTGCTGTCTGCGTCTTGCTCGCATAGATGCTTAACCTGGGATCGTTTAAGCTGAAGAGTTTGTCGACGATCGTTTTGCTGATCCGGTAATCATCCCTGGTCTCGAACAAGGCACTTACCGGATTTTGCTGCGGTGAGTTTTGATAGATCAACTGAGTAATGTCGGCATTGTCGCTCAGGTAGGCATCGCCGTCCGCGGCAATCTCATCCAATACTTGCTTCGCTTTCGCAGGCTCCCGGTCTGCAATGCGCAAAGCAATTCGAAGCCTGAGCGAGTTGGCGAATTTTTTCCAGCGGTCGATGTTTCCGCCATAGATCACGTCACCGCTGATGGCCTTTCCTGCGGGATCAAGTTTAGTCTTTGCAGTTTTCAGGTCCTCCAGCAAGCCGAAGTAAACATCCTTTTGTTTGTCGTACGCAGGCGTGATAAATTCAGCCAGGTTTCCTGCCTGAGTATAAGGAATATCACCGTAGGCATCCGTAAGTAACAGGAACACCCAGGATCTCAGGGTTAGGGCAACGCCACTGTAGTTGCTGTTTCCGGTTGAGTTCTCCAGTTCAATTATTTTGTTGAAGCTGTTGATTCCAACCGAATATCCGGTAGACCAAAGTGACGTAAAGTTGCTGTTTGAGTAAATAAAGCGGTCTTCTTCGGTGTACTGAACCTTTGCCCATTGTTGTGCAAAGAGCATGCTGGAATTCATGTTGTTTGCTGTTCCCCAATACGTATCGACGGTACTCTTAACTGCGCCCGTGAGGAGGTAATCTGGCTGGGCATTTTCTGTGGCATTCGGGTTGACATTGACTTCGTCCAACTCTTTGCTGCAGGAAGCTAACGAAAGCAACAAGACTGCAACGATATATAATTTGCTCGTTTTCATTTGAGGTATGTTAAAATCTGATGTTTAGGTTAAAACCATAAGAACGGGTGGTCGGGTTTGACAAGCTCTCCAGTCCCTGACCATTGCCGGTATTGAAGGCAACTTCAGGATCTATATCGGCTACGTTGCGGTGGATGATCCAAAGGTTCCGGCCGACAAGCGACAGGGAAACGTTTTGAAGGCTTAACGGCTGAATCCATTTTGCCGGAAGATTGTAGCTTAATTTTACTTCACGAAGTTTCACGTAGGAGGCATCAAAGATGTTCGCCTCATCAATTGTGCGGAATGATTTGTAGTACTGCTGCGCGGGGATAACTTTCTGATTGGGCTTTCCGTCGGCTGTTACACCATTGAAGATCATCCCGTCATCATACAGCGTTTCACCTGCAGGTGCTGCAGCACCATTGTCGACCCGAACCGCATTATTGGTTTTTACATTACCCGGGTAGTAGTAGGAGATTCCGCCAAATTCAGCTGCACGTCCCGGAAGGGTTGATGCCAGCACCCCGGTATAGGTACCTGTAGAATATGTTCCGTTGTAAATCGATCCGCCGAAACTTGCGTCGATCAGAACGCCAAGGCTGATGCCTTTATAACTGAACGTATTTGAAATTCCGCCAATCCAGTCTGGAGTATATTTTCCAAGGACTTTCTTATTGGGGTCTGTTGCCGGTGATCCGGTCGCATTCACAACAATGTTTCCGGCAGCATCCCTGAGGAAGGCATTTCCGTACAGTGCACCATATGGCTGGCCCACGGCAGCGATCACCTGGGCAGAGTTGGTTGCTACAACATAGTTTTTAAGTAGTCCTTCTTTGTCGAGCTCGATCACCTTGCTTCTGTTGGCCGCATAGTTCAGGTCAATATCCCAGGTAAACTGTTTCCGTATCGGGGTAACGCCCAGCTGGATCTCAATACCTTTATTGTTAATTTTGCCGGCGTTCAGCAGCTTCGACTGAAATCCGGTACTTTGACTCACGTCCACTTTCAGGATCTGGTTGTAACTGTTGGTATTGTACAAACTCAAATCAAAGCGAACGCGCCTGTTCAGCAACACGGCTTCTGCACCAATCTCTGATGAAGTGGTTGTCTCCGGTTTAAGATCCGGGTTCAGGTCGGTTGGCGAAGGGCTTAACTGCGGGCTTGATCCGAAAGGTGCTGAAAAGACATAGGTGTTTTGAAGCTGGTAGGGATCTGCATCTTTACCTACTTTAGACCAGCCACCACGCAGTTTGGCAAAATCAAGTACTGCGCTTTTGATCTTGAATGCTTCTGTAAGCACCAGACTTCCATTAAAGGAAGGATAGAAATAAGATCTGTTCTGTGCGGGCAAGGTGGAGGTCCAGTCGTTCCGCGCCGTAACGTTTGCGAACAGGTAATTTCTGAATCCAAGTTGTGCTGAGGCGTATCCGCTGTAAGATTTTAGTTTGGTGTAAATATTTGAGGAGGTTAGGGGATCCCTTGAATTGTTCAGGGTATATAGACCGGCTACAGCCAATCTCGGCGCACTTTGATCGTTCTGCTCAATGTATCGTGAACGCAAGTTGCTTCCGACCAATGCTTCCAGGCTGAAATCATCATTCAGCTGTCTGGTAAAATTCAGCGTCGCGTCGGTATTCGTTTCGTTCACCGTGAAAGCACTTTCTGTGTACGAACCGAAAGGCGTTCCGTTGGTGCCGTAAGCAATCCTGATCTTACGACGATCGTTGTAGTAGTCCGTTCCGGAGCGGAAATTGAATTCCAGGCCTTCGGCAATTTTGTAGTTTAAGCCAATGTTACCGATCAAACGGTTCCTGTTTTGTGCAACCGTATTTTCGTATGCGACCCAGTAGGGATTGCTGTAGTAACTGTTGTTCCAGTTGAAAGGCTGTCCGTTTTCATTCAGGTAATTTTTCAGCTGGCTCACGTCAACCTGCCTTCCAAACCAGGTAAACTGGAGCATGGTGCTGGTGGATCTGGAGCCGCCGGTTCCAGGTAAATTGTCGGATCCCAGTTTGCTGTAATTTGCATTGGCCGTGAACGTTAGTTTCGGTGTTAAGCGGAGTGTGGTGTTCAGGGCGAATGAATTTTTGCCCTGTCCGGAATTCGGGACTACACCAACCTGCTTCAGGTTGTTGTAAGATAAACGGTAGTCCAGTTTCTCACTTGCATCTTCGATAGCGATACCATTGGTTAATGAATAGCCGGTTTCGAAGAAATCACGGACATTGTCCGGATGTGCGATAAAAGGCACAGGAACGCCATTGGAGTTAAATTGCGGAATCAGCCGGCCATCAAGCTTTGGCCCCCAGCTTTCGTCCACACCGTCGTTAATGCCGGCACCCTTCCCGTCCACATAGCTGAATTTTCCTTCAGAACCCTGTCCGAAAGCATTCTGGTAGTTGGGAAGTGTAAGGAGGCTTTCTATAGCTACGTTCGAATTGAATGTAATGCCGAGTCCCTTTTTAGACTTTCCGGATTTCGTTTTGATGATCACCACCCCGGCAGCAGCTCGTGAGCCGTATAATGCTGCTGCGTTCGGTCCCTTCAAGACACTGATCGATTCAATGTCATTCGGGTTGATGTCGGATATGGTATTTGCGTAATCGCGGGCACCAGCAGAATTAAGCTGGGAGTTGTCGACCGGAATTCCGTCAACCACGAAGAGTGGCTGGTTATTTCCGGAAATGGATGTCTCTCCGCGAATGACAATTCTTGAGGATCCCATATCACCCTGGCTGTTTGTCACCCTTACCCCGGCGACCTTCCCTGCAAGGGCGTTCACCAGGTTTACTTCTTTGGCTTCGGCAAGGTTCTCACCCTTAAGTTCCTGAACAGCATACCCCAGGGATTTCTTCTGCCGGGAGATGCCCAACGCCGTTACGACAACCTCGTTTAAGGCATTGTCCTGTTCTGATAAGGTGACGGACAGGCCTGTTGTGCTTTTATCTACCGGAATCTCCTTCGTTGCAAATCCAATATAGGAAAACACGAGTGTGCTCTTCGCATTTAAGGAGATGGAGAACGCCCCCTCTCCATTGGTTGTTGTCACTTGTTTGGTGTCCTTCACAAGAATGGATACACCGGGCAGGGTTTCCCCATCGGGCGCCTTCACTGTACCGGAAACCGTAATGTTTTGGGCCTGGACAGCAATTTGGCAAAGCAGCAGCAATACGAGTGTAGCAAGCAGCTTAATTTTTCTAGACATAATGTTTTTCTTTTAAATGATCAGGTGGTTAATCATCGTGACAACGGGGCATAGCGATTCCATGTCGCCTGCTGCGCGGTTTCAGTCAGATATAAATACATTTGTTGATTTGGGCTGTACAGCCCCTGAGATTCCTACATGTTATGACAACAGCAGGCCTGCATGCACATGGGTGCGGTAAGGTAAGCTTGTGTGAATACTTTCTGGTTTAAATTTGAATTTCTAGCCTTTTCCATCACAATCGAATTTACATATACTCAGGTTCCGCTTTTCAGGTTGTTTTCGCTGAGGCATGGAAGATGATGTA
>JARKUW010000237.1 GCA_029851965.1 Bacteroidota bacterium
TGAATTTAGGGCCTGACAATAATTAATCTCCCTTTAAATCAGTGTGCTAGGATTTTTATGTCCATAACCCTTGCATGATATTAGAATGAGCCCTATATTTGCATCACTTTAAACGGAAACGCTTAGAGGAAAGTTCAGAAGAACTTTGATTCCGTAGCTCAGCTGGTAGAGCATTACACTTTTAATGTAGTGGTCCTGGGTTCGAATCCCAGCGGGATCACACCGAACACTATCAAAATGTATAAAACCCTGCAATCTCACGATTAGCAGGGTTTTTGCTTTTAGGGAATTGCCAAAAATCGAATGAATTCAGATTAAGTGGAATTTTTGTGGGCTGTAAACAGAGGTTTCCGAGAGGAGATATTTTAAATAGTTTACGTTACACTCCACGAAGTGCCGTTTTCAGGTCGGATTGAAGAGGAATGTCCAGCCTTTCCGTGCAAATGGCTCCACACCTACCACCCGTCCGGCCGCTACAAATACCAGAGTCATGAAAAGATATAATCTTATACGAAGTTCATAAAGCAACTATCTCCATTGCAGAACCTTGCTGTCACTGCCACAATTGTAAAAGGGATAAATGCCCACAGCCGGTATGGATGATTGTGTCGTCAAACCATTGTGGAAAGTTTGTAATGATTCACGTGGCGCTAAATGTTTTTGTTACCTGCGATACTGTTTGATACAAGCTTTGCTATAATCACGGCAGGATATAAAATTCCGATGGCCGAGAGCAAAACCGAAAGCATACGTGAAGCCATACCATCTGGATAGATGTCACCGTATCCAACAGTGGTTAAAGACACCAAACTATAATAAACATACGTAGCATAATCTGTATCGTTGTTGTGCAAACTTATATTCCCTGCTATCGACTTGCCAGTTTGAATTTTTAAAATCTCAAAAGCAAAAGCGCCCATCAATGCAAAAAGCAGGTAGACATTTACTGCTCCGATTACCCTGTATGTGTTACTTTCAGCATCTCTAAATAGCAGGCGAATATTGATAAAAATGAACAAGCTCATGTTAACAAGCCCGACTAAGCGCTCAAGCAAATAGTATTGCTTAGGTGTATCGTCAAACCTGATCATTAGTAGAATCACATGTGCAAAAAATAAAAAAGAAGATAAATATATATTCCACTTGTCTTCACTTGAGAAGACGCCGATAAAGTAGAGCACCAGGAACAAAGCATTTAAAAACAATATATCTACTAAACCACCTTCTACCAGTACTGGCATGATAAAAACCATAAAAATCAGCATAACCAGTAGTGTGATAAAACTGGTATCCGAGTGCCAGTAATCCTTGACTTTATTGATGAGGTGTTTCAATGGCAAAAGAATTTGATGAATCCAACTTAACGTAGCATTGCAATGTAAATAAATTCACAAAGAAATTTAGTTCACTGTTGATACGTCGGAAGAAATGGGCCGGGATCAGCAGCTCAAGGGTGTAATGTGAAGTTTGGTTAACCCTAACGCCTCTCAGTTCATTCATCCATCTTCACGTAATCTCGGATTTACATACAACTTTCAGGGCTTTGCATACAGCTCTTAAAGCGCTCGTGATGAACTTTGATCTATCAAAACGTTAATACTATGACAATGAAAAAAGTAAATTTAGGAAGCCAAGGTTTGACTGTCCCCATTATAGGTTTGGGCTGCATGGGTATGACCGGATTTGAAGAAGCAAATATGTATGGAGAGGCAGATGAGCAAGAAGCGATTGCCACCATTCACCGGTCGCTCGAACTGGGTGGCAATTTCTTGGATACTGCCGATTTGTATGGCCCCTTTAAAAATGAGCAGTTGATTGCGAAGGCAATAGCTGGCAATAGGAATGAATTTATAATCGCGACAAAGTTTGGCTGGGAGATCGATGATAACAACAAGGTGACCTGGGCGATTAATGGCAAAAAAGAGTATGTGAAAAAAGCGGTGGAACGTTCGCTTAAAAATCTTGATACGGACTACATTGATCTGTACTATATGCACCGGCTTGATAAAAACACGCCCATCGAAGAAACTGTTGAGGCGATGAGTGAGCTGGTGAAGGAAGGAAAAGTGGGATATCTCGGACTATCGGAAGTATCTTCAGAGACGGTCAGAAGGGCTCATGCGGTTCACCCGATTACCGCGGTACAAAGCGAATATTCTTTATTTGAGCGTACAGCAGAAGAACGTGGCATACTAAATACCTTGAATGAACTTGGGATTGGCTTTGTCGCATATTCCCCATTAGGACGTGGTTTCTTGTCCGGGCAGATCCGAACGCTGGATGATTTACCAGAAAATGATTTTCGCCGGGCAATTCCCCGTTTCCAGGAAGCTCATTTCTACAAGAATATTGAGCTGGTTAAAGCGATCGAGGCAATGGCCGAAGCGAAAGAAATAACGGCATCACAGCTGGCGCTGGCCTGGATTATCAATAAAGGAATCTTACCTATTCCGGGCACCAAACGGAGAAAATACCTGGAGCAAAACATAGCGGCCACCGAAATTGAATTGAACGAAGGTGATCTGTCTAAACTCGAAAGCATCGTGCCGTTGGGTACAGATACCGGTAAGCCATACGATGAATTTAGTATGGGGCTTATTAACTAACGTATGTGTACGGTTGCATTCTTAGAATGCAACCGTTACGCTACAAATTGAATTGTTTAACTTCGTATTATGAATGCCATCAGATCAGTTTCAGAATTTCACCGGTTACTCTCCTTGCCGGAGCCCCGCCATCCATTGGTAAGCGTGATCAATCTCGCCGAGAGTATTTTCCTGGAAGATGAGGTATGGAAAGGCTTTGTGAATAGATTTTATTGTGTCGCCCTCAAAAGGGAAGCAAAGGGTAAAGTACGATATGGGCAGCAACACTATGATTACAATAAGGGTGTTCTGAGCTTTACCGCCCCTAACCAGGTTCAGTACCTGGATCTGGAGACCGTAGAATGCGGATCCGGTTACCTGCTTATTTTCCATCCCGACTTTTTGCTGGCCCATCCCCTGGCAAGCAACATCAGCCAATATAACTTCTTTTCCTACGCTGTAAATGAGGCACTGCATCTTTCCGCTGAGGAAGAAGATGATCTGATTACAATATTGAATAAGATCGACAAGGAATGCCTGCATATTGATAGATATACGCAGGAAATTATCCTCTCTCAAATTGAGTTATTGCTGAATTATTCGAAGCGATTTTACGAGCGGCAGTTTATCACCCGGAAAAACCACAATCATCAGCTGCTCGCCAAATTTGAGCAACTTGTTGGCCGGTATTTTGACGACAGTACCACAACGGAACTGTTAACGGTACAACGGGCGGCCGAACTCATGAACCTGTCTCCAAACTACCTCAGCGATCTACTGCGTATGCATACAGGGCAAAATACACAACAGCATATACATGAGCGGTTGATCGAAAAGGCGAAGGAAAAACTATCGACGACGAATTTATCGGTGAGTGAAATCGCTTATACGTTCGGCTTTGAGCACGCACAATCGTTTAGTACGCTATTTAAGAAGAAAACCAGCTTGTCGCCTCTGGAATTCCGGCAGGCATTTAACTGATCAATAAGATACACCTATGAGGCTTATAATGTAAGAATCCGGGAATGTATTCTTTCCCGGGTGCATTTGTTCAACCCGTTTTCATCCCGGCAATGATACGCTCCCGATGATTAAATCCCCAGTCGGCTATCGTATTGGTAAGTTGTTTAAGCGTTTTCCCGTAACTGGTTATCCGGTATTCTACAGCAACAGGCGCCGTGTTTAAGACATTCCGCTCGATCAGTTCATTCATTTCTAAATCCTTCAACTCGCGGCTCAGCATCTTGCCGGATATACCCTTAACTTCTTTCAGCAATTCGGAATAGCGCATTGGATGATAACACAAACACGCAATGATGGACATCTTCCATTTTCCATTCAAAATTTCCATAGTATCGCTGATCGCCAATATCTTTTGGCTGCAGTCCCTTATCAGATCAAAATCCTGTTCCATATCGTTCACTTGGTTACCCGTTTGTCACCATAACTATTTGTCACCTGGTTACAAATATACACACAAAGACGGTAGCTTTGACGATCAAAATCAGATAAGAAAATATGGAATTAATCAGTAATTTACAGTGGCGCTATGCTGTCAAGAGATACTCAGATGAAGTGGTAAGCGAAGATAATATTGACCGAATTATCGAAGCCATCAATCTCAGCGCCTCTTCTTGCGGAATTCAACCGTACCGCTTGTTTGTGATCACCAATCCGGAAATAAGAAGAAGATTGGCAGCGGGATCATTCAATACACAGATTCAAGCTTCTTCTCATCTACTTGTTTTCGCCGCATTGAACGAAATATCCAGCGAATATATCACAGACTACATCACGATGATGGAGGAACAAAGAGATCTAAATAAAGGAGCGCTCACTCCGCTAAGGGATACGTTGACCGCCTACTTCGCCTCCCAAACACCAGAACAACATGCAATTTGGTCGAGCAAACAAGCCTATATAGGTTTAGGAACTGCCTTAATTGCTGCTGCAGAACTTAAAGTAGATGCAACACCGATGGAAGGGTTCGATTCCATTTTGTTTGATGAGGTTTTAGGCTTGTCAGAAAAAGGCCTGCATGCTTCGGTGATTGTTTCTTTTGGCTATCGGGACCGCGCTAATGATTATCTTGCTTCGATGCCAAAAGTGCGTTTACCCATTGATGCATTTGCAAACAAGATAGATTAACAGATTATGCGGCTTAACTCGTGGGTGAATGTCAGGTAGCCGTAGTTGATCAATTGAACTTCGCCCGGAATGCCAAAGGTGATAAACTGGTCTTTGCCTTGAACAACCTGCTAAATGACTGTGGGTGTTCAAAGCCAAGGCTGTAAGCAATTTCTCCGTCATTGGGTACCATGGCGTCCAGATAGATCAGTTGTTTTATTCGATCAGGGACCTGTTCTGCGACGCCTGAGATGACCATCCCTCCATAACTATGACCGACAAGGATGACCTCATGAAGGTTTTCAAACCGGATGAGGTTGAGTATGTCATTGACGTAAGTTGTGAGGTTGACGCCCGGATTGGCAAGATGAACCCTTTCCCCCAGCCCGGTAAGTGTCGGACGGTAAACGATATCACCTTGTGCACTTAATATGGAATCTACTTTTGCATAGTCCCAGCCGCCGTCCCAGGCCCCGGGGACGAAAAGATAGGTATGGGCAGTATGTTGTTGTCCATAGGCGAACGAAGAAAAGGCGATGCTTACAATTAGAATAAGTGTTTTCATAGCTGTTTGATTTGATTAATTGCTTGAGTCTACAAATCTGAGGAACAGCCAGCTACATGACCTAACCGGATCTGCTTTCGTTGTAACAAAATATCAGGTTGTATTCAGCGAACCCCACCTGGCACTCAGGTCAGATCAATGCGCAACGCTACGGATCCATTATTCGACCGGTAAACGATCGGCATTTCATTTATTAACCCAGGTGAATGACTTGCAGATTTTTATAGCGGAGTTTTGCTTCTACAAAATCAGAAATTATGAAAACACAAATCAATCAAAGTTCCTGGGGAACGAAATCAGTATCATTCTGGAGTGTGCTGATTCTAGCATTGGGTATAATCTTTATTGGGATTCGTTTTATTGCGCAACCCGAAGTTGGCGCTGTGGGCTACGGTATTCCTTTCAGAGACACTAATGATGCTGTGTATGGACAAGTTAAGGGTATCCGGGACATTTTTTCAGGGCTTGTACTTCTGTGCTTACTTTGGCTACGCATGCGTAAAGCCGTTGCCATTGTATTCAGTGTGAGTATCCTGGTTCCCGCGCTTGATTTTCTCGTCATTCTCAATCACAACGGGAGTAGTGATCTTGCTCACCTGCTGATCCACGGCGTAACTGCCCTGGTTATGGTAATTACCAGTATTCTGCTATTTTACGGGGCTGGCCAAATCAAGAAAAGATTAATGGATTACATGTGGCGTAAAGGGGGTAATTTGATGCAAGGAGCGGCTTACGCAGGAATAGCCAAACATCCATATTGAACTTACCGCTTGCATACTGCGCCGGCAGCGTGTTGGTGAAAATGAAAAAGAGGGATTGTTTGAGCAATCGATTAAGTTTGTGCTTATGAACCTTCTAATTCAAGCGATCAAAGACCAGATCTCCATTACAGAGGAAGATGTTGTCCTTATCAGGGCGTTATTTCATGAAAAGCACTTCAAGAAAGGCGAGCATCTTTTATCTGCCGGAGAAGTATGCCGGTACATCATCTTTATTGAGCAAGGCTTAGTGAGGTATTACACCAATAATGATGGAACCGACCAAACCCATTACTTCAATAAAGAGGGGGAATTTGTGTGTGATTACATCAGTTTTCTGCCGCAAACCCCATCTCATGTAAGTATACAGGCTATTGAAGACATTGTCGTTTACCGAATCAGTGCCGAAGGGATTCAGCGGTTCTACCGTGAGGTCAGTAACGGGGAAAGGTTTGGCCGGATCGCTTTGGAGCAAGTTTTTGTTCATGTAATTGGGCAGATCGTGTCACTATATGCAGATTCGCCCGATGAACGATATCTGAAGTTTCTGGCTGAATACCCGGATCTGGTTCAGCGAATCCCTCAATACTACATCGCTGCCTATGTCGGCGTGAAAGCGCCTTCCCTCAGCCGGATACGGAAGCGTTTGGCTTCTAAAAGGTAATCGCCGCTCTACGGATGGGCCTTCATTTAAAGCCATTTTAGCGTTTATGAAACACGGGTTCCTCAGCAATTCTTGTATTTGTCGTGAAGACCAATGCCGTTCAATATCATCGGAATAATTTTTTCCAGCCTTGCTGTTTTTGTCTCTTCCTTTTTAGCCGAGGTGATGTGCTCAATGTATTCTTTCTGTTTAGATGGGGTAAGCGTTCCGAACGCAGCGGCTAAGTTAGTGTCGCCTTTTAACGCGTGCGCGAGGAGTTCTGGGATCTCAGCAGGTGCGGTTTTTTGCGGTTTCCACACGAGGCCTTTTTCAGAATTCGCCGCAGCCTCGCGGACATATTCAAGGATCAGATCTTCATTGATGTCCTCCAGCGAGTGAAATCGCCACTGGCGTAAAGCTTTCGCATTCCCCCCCTCAGACCGGATCAGCACCTGATGTTTATCCTCCAGGAAAACGCCGTTGTAAAACCAAAGTGTGAAAAATGATTTAAACCCCGCCACTCCCACTACGTTTACTCCAAGATGTGTATAGACGTCCACTCCCCATTTTATCGTCGCGGTAAGACCCGATTTCTGGAGAATGGCATTGAGCCGGGACAACTCTTCCGCCCATTGTTGCTTTGCTTCCATGCTGCGCTGCTTGAGCAGGCAACTTAGTATTTTGCGCGATTATGTACAAGCAATGTTTGTATAAGGGTTGCTTTGCATCCGGGGGGAACGGTTTGAAGACGCAATTCAGACGATCGTTCCGTCCCTTACAAGCTTACCTCTTGTCAGTCCTCTCCCTGGTCTTGAGCGACATATCCACGTAAAGTATCAAGGTTCTGGATTGCACTCCCCATGGTATTGTTAAAGTACGTGTATACGACCTTACCGTCATCCAGCCAGTCGCGAATGTACGAGGCATATTCATATAAAAACTGGTCTTCATAGCTGCCGCGGTAATTGCCCTCCGGCCCATGAAACCTGATGTAAACGAAGTCGGTGGCGGAATCAATGAACGCAGCTCCTTCAACGAGTTTATCGTGCAGGACAAGCCCCATGTCAAGCGCATCAAGCATATCGTAGGTGTCGGTCTGGTACCAGCTTTGGTGGCGGAACTCAACGGCGACTTTCCATGCTTGTTCAGGATCCGCTTGCCGGACCTGCATAAGCAGCTGTTCCAGCTCCCGCATGTGAACAGGTTTGATGCTTCCGGGAAACTGCACCAGTATGCTACCCTTCTTCTCACCTGCCCCAGCGACCCGATCAAAGAACTGATGAATGTGTTCCGTTTGGAAATCCAGCCCCTTACAGTGGGTGACCTCCCGCCATAGTTTGAAGGTAAACTTAAAGTTATCAGGTGTCTCTGTGTTCCATCGGCTAACTGTTGAGGCCAAGGGCAGTTTATAAAAGGTGCTGTTGATCTCTATACTGTTGAATAGGGAACCATAATAACAAAGGCGGCTTTTGGATTTGAATTCTTCCGGATAGAATTCCTTGTTGGGTACCGGAAGCAATAAACCACTCGTGCCAGTGTAGAAGTTGGATATGTTCATTGCTGTGTTAAACATTATCCGGAGATAAATAGTTTTCATGGCTTTCCGGCAACGTGAAGCCCTTTAACTCCGGTGACCGGTACGTAGGGTTACGATGCTTTTATACTTTTTCACTCCGATTGATAAGCATTCATCATTTTATCTTCTAAAAAGATTAAAAATCAAAAGTACTACTGACAATGGGTTGTCAATACCGCGGTTAGTTTTGCTCCATAAACATTAAAGAAAAGCATTATGAACACGACAGCACAAGTTATCACTCAGCAACATCTTTTGGAACACTGGCTGGGGCACCGTAAACTTACCCGCAGGGTAATTGAGGCGTTTCCGGAAAAAGAATTCTTTGAATTTTCAGTTGGTGGGATGAGGCCTTTTTCAAAACTGACCTCAGAGCTCATAGCGGTTGGCGCTGCTGGCATGAAGGGTATCGTAACTAGAGAAGAGTTGCCTTACAAGGAGGATGGCGAGGAACTCACGACGAAATCACAGTATCTGGAGCGATGGGATGCCGCGACAGAAGAGATAAACGAATGTTGGAGCCGATTGAAGGTGGAAGATTTTAGTGACACGTTCAATCTTTTCGGACAGTACAAGTTTCCGGTTATTGACAACATTCTTTATTTCATTGACAACGAAATTCACCATCGTGGGCAAGGATTTGTCTATCTGAGGGCCCTGGGGATAGAACCGCCGTTCTTTTGGGAGAGATAGTTAATTTGCACAGGCATTTGGAGCTTTGGGTAAGTGGACACACGACATCGACGTGCTGCCTGATTACCCGGAGCTTTAGATGTTGGTGTTGATGCAAGTGCTGGCTCAGGAAGTTTCTTTTTTCAATCTCCGTTCCGTCGCTTCCAACAGCTCGAGCACCCGCAACTTTAAACTTTCAGGCTCCAGGATTCTGGCACAATCACCAAACATCAGGTACCAGCGTGGAAATCCTTCATCAAGACTTGGCGCGTGGAAAGTCATTTCGATTTCGTTGCCAACGACCTTCTCGGAAACAAAGCCATGGTACTTCCGTTCGTATTCAAGGTGTTTGGCCACTTTCCTATCCACCAGGATTCTAACCTTTGTTGTTGGAATCTTCTCTCTATCCTGCTTTAAGAACGTTTCCAGCGCTGGATGTTCTTTTGTAAACGGTGTTTCTGTGATGATCAGCCGGTGAATTCTGTCGGCACGGAATTGTCGGTAATCTTGCCGCAGGTGGCAAAATCCCAGGGCATACCAGTTGTTGTGGTCATGGAAGACACCCACTGGCTCTATGGTTCGCTCGGTTGTTTCAGTGGCTTCAAAGGGTTGGTACCACATCGTGATTTGCCGTTTCTCCGCAATGCTTTGAAAAAGCAGCGCCAATGCATTTGGTGACTTATCGTTGAATAACTTTGACGCAGGCTGCATCAGGATATTCGATTCTATGCTGGAAATCCAGTCTTTATCGGAAACCTGTAACACAGCCTTAAGCTTGATTGCAGCCGAGGTGTAATGTTTTGTTAATTCCTGGTCCGTAAACTTCTGCATGAGTTTCTCTGCGGCGATAAAACTGCTTGCCTCCTCGCGGGTGAACATAACCGGCGGCAATCTATATCCATCCATCAGGGAATATCCGACACCCGCCTCACTATAAAGGGGAACTCCAGAGGCTTCTAGTGTCCGGATGTCACGGTATATCGTTCTCAGACTCACTTCAAAGCGGGAGGCCAATTCCTGTGCCTTTACAATTCTTTTAGATTGCAACTGAATGAGAATTGCGACAATCCGGTCAAATCGCTTTGGAGTTTCATCCATTTTCTGGGGTTTTTGCCCAAATATAGTGCTTTAACCAAAGCCTTATATATGCAAAAACCCGAAACTGGTTGATTTCGGGTCTGATCAATTTAATGTTAAGTAGTTGACGCGCCTGCGTATAGGCTTCGCGGCACACGTTACAGGATTGTCCCGGTGCGTTCGTGCTCCTTTAGAATTCTGGACGTAACCAGAAGCTGTCCGAGGTGGCGCATGGTATGTTCAGCGCCATGAACCAGCAAGCCAATTACAGTTGAGGGTAACCCGGCACGGCCGATGCCTCTATATTCTGCGAGGTGTTCCGCTGATGTATTTCTAAGTTGTTCCATGGCTGAATCTACCTGAGCCGAGAACCTCCCGATCAATTCTTCTACCGTATACCCATCTGCTGAATCCTTTCCCTCCTGATTTAAAGCTTCAAACTGATTCGTCGTTAAAGGTTCCCCACGCGCATAGGTAAATACACGGTCGAGTACGCCACTTAAATGTTGTAAATGAAATCCGACGGAGGCAAGCCCGGCGGGTTTCAGCCAGAGCAGCTCTTTCGGAAACCCGTTCATATAGGTTTCAATTTCTTTCCTGGCCTGCAATAAGGCATGGGCTACCGGCTGCAGCAGTGGTGTAATATCGGGCAAAGGTCCGCGTTGCCATACTTCCAGTTGTTGTGACATAACTCCATTTGTTTAACTGCTTCAAAGATGCGCAGTTATAACCAATTTCACATTGTCGTTCTTCCAAATCGGTTTTTATTGCTATAATTACGTTCATTTAAAACATTAAAAATATGAATATTAATAGGTTAAAGATTGGGGCCGTTGCACTGTTCATGATTTTATCATCAACAGTGGCTTGGGCGCAAAGTCCTGCTGCAACAGCGAAAGGAACGATCAATGGGGCAAATATTACCATCGATTACAGCAGCCCTTCTGTGAAAGGGCGGAAAATCTTCGGCGGTCTTGTGCCGTACAATGAAGTGTGGAGAGCCGGTGCAAATGAAGCAACAGTTTTTAAGACAGACAAGAAAATTGTTGTGGGTAGCACGCCGCTTGCCGCCGGATCTTACAGTATCTACGTGATTCCAACGGAGAAAACCTGGACGGTGATCTTCAATTCCGAGACCGGACAATGGGGAACTAATAAAGGCGGAACCACCCGTGTGGCTTCGAAAGATGTTTTACGTCTTGTCGTTAACCCGGCTAAAACGTCCTCACTGGAAGAACGCTTGAAATACGAAGTTACGCCAAAAGGATTTGTACTGGCTTGGGAGAACCAGTCTGTACTTGTACCGATTAAGTAAATCAACCCCCGGGTTTAAAGTGATAAAGGATGCTGCTTTAATTTTATTAGAGAATACGCGGTCAACAAGCGTGTCGTTTGTAAATTTTAATGCAGCATCCTTACTTTTCAACTGCCTTTTAGACCTTAACTGCTGTACTATTTACACCGTCTGTCTTGCCAATAAAGGCATCCATATGATTAAAGAATCCTTCCGGAGCGAAAAACTGCTTCCAAATTTTTCTGAGCCGCAGCTGTAATTCCAGAAATTCCTGGTCAGAAATCCGGTTATGGTACTTTGCTACCACATCACCTATGTTGTCTATATCCTTTTCATCAACCCAAATACACAATTCTCTCCAATTGATCAGGTGATCAAATGGTAATACACTATCCGTATCAACGAAAATTGGAATTCTTCCGCAGCAAAGCGTCTCATAGAACCTCACGGAGTTATTGCCAATTCCCCTGACGCATAAGGTATAATCACTGTTAAGGATGTTTTCGACGAAAGATTTTCTGAAGTCCGTGTTAGATTCTTTCCCAGTCCCGCTATTTAGCCGGCCTTCTGGTCCAAATGCGAAGCTGCTTTTCAGCTTCAGATTTAAGACGACTTTTTTTGACTTTCTTAGCCCAATTATGGACCTCGCACGATAAGAGTGAGAGACCTTGTCTGGATATTTTTGAATCACGCCCAAATAGTTCGCTATAAGTTTTAAGAGTCCGACGAATTTGTCTCTACCAATCTCCAGGTTTAAAGGTGGAGCATAGCCACAAAAGCCCACTATAGGTATGGAAGATTTGTGCCTTGGCTTGACTTCGTCGTTATAGTAACTCAATAGGAAATCTTCGAAGAAATGTGGCCATGAAAAGACGTTATGAGCACGTGTCGATTTACTCACCGCGCTGTTGAATATAACTGCGTTTTTTATCGGAACCGTGTTCACAGGTGTGTCGTGACCTGCAAACACCAGCATTCTTTTATCAGAGCGCTCAACGTTTTTTATGTAATCCAGCACTTCGTTGGGAAGCACTGCTGATTTATCGTACACAATCGGGAATAAACATATGTCGCAACTTTCAATATCAGTCAACTCAAGGAAATCTTTGCCGTTACGGAGAAAACTATCGAATCTGCCATGTAGAATGGATCCTGGCTCATCTTCCTTGTTGAATGTTCCAATAAATGGAATAAGTATTTCAACAGGAAAGCCATACCTGGTGAGGCTTAGATCGGTATGTAACTTCAGTTTCATCTTACGTGATGTTTTTTACGGTTTATTGAATGCGGCTATATTGAATGTGACGATATTGACTGCGACTATATTGACTGTGGCTACAATTGAGTTCAGGCTGAATTTGCGTGTTACTGGCTCAGCTCACCCGGTGACAGGCGAGCTTTTGCCAATGCTGATCCTGTGCCTGATGACTCAGCTCAAGTTTCGTTCGCTGTTTGATTGTCTGGTAAGCATCGATTTGTAGTTTTTTATTTTCAAGAAATAATCTTTTAAGACCATTCGAAGGTTTGATTCAATCGCATTTATCTTAGTCAGGAATGAACCTCTCCCATTCAGGTATATCCAGGAATAGATTTTCACCTTATAAGAAGTACTAAGTTGCCTGATCTCCTGAAGTAATTCCTCTTTTTCATCTTGTGTGTAATTCTGCCAACCTAAGCAATCAGCATGGGCACAAGCGAGATTCGTTTTACTCATTTTAACCGATTTCAACGACCACTTGCGTTCCGTAAATGCAGGTTCTATTACGTCATTAAACACCTGTTGCAACCCCTTGATCTCTGCCAATTTCCTTTTTTGCCTTAATTTTCCAGTATCTGACCATACTCTATAAAAAGCTAAAATTTCAGCAACATAGACATTTCCAAAACCTGCTCTGGAAATGTCAGCCGTCAAATGATAGTCCTCACCGAAATTGGGACGGCCGGATAGATAATCGACCTCCTGAAGTGCCCGCTTTCTAAACATTAGGATATTGGCTGCGACGCGGTAG
>JARKUW010000289.1 GCA_029851965.1 Bacteroidota bacterium
GCTACACGGAGTACTGTTGTACAATGCTCTAAGGTTCATCCGGGTTTCTGTGTGGATCCAGAGGAAATGCTGCTCCATTTACAACAACAATTGGTGTTGCAGTGAGAAATTGTGAGTATTTTAGTGAAAAAAATCAATAAAAAAACAATTTCAGTTTTATTTCAGTTTAGTGTAAAATAAATTTTGAATTTTTATTCCAGCTACGTAGATTTAATAAAATTAAACAACAACTATAGAATACTATGAAAAATCAAGGAACAATTAAATTTTTTAATGAGAGCAAAGGGTTTGGGTTTATCGTTGACGGTAATTCAGGCAAAGAAATATTTGTACATTCTACGTCAATTGCAGGTGGTTCAAGAGGTTTGATGGAAGGTGATCAAGTTGAATTTGAGCTGGCAGAAGGAAAAAAAGGACCTGAGGCAAAGAATGTAGTTAAGTTGTAAATCCTTTAAAAAATTAAAGGCCTGATTGCATTTGCAGTCAGGCCTTTTTTTTTTTCAAATTTCCTTAATTGTCATGATTGATGATGTGGAGACCAAGCTTTTGTGCTTCCACCGTGGTGGTATTAAGTCCTTTTACCCAGATGGTATATACTTTGTCCGCCAAAAAGTCTACGTTATCCATTGAAACCAGCGTTGCGTTTGTCGCATTATCTTTAAGACGCAGGTTTACTTTTCCTGGTTTTACGGTTTTAAACGGCGTGAATGACTTGTATGATTGATTTTTAAACTGTGTGGTGTCACCCACGATTTCTAAACTTACAGCGGATGCATCCGGAGACAAGTTTCCAAACCTGATTTTCGTTTTGCCAGCCGGAGGATAGTTCAAATCGTCTTTGATCAGTACATACTCCAGAGCCTCGACTTTACCAGCTATAAATAGCGAGTGATATTCATTGGTCAGCAACGTCAGGTCACCGGAAATCAGCGTTGCCGGGTTTGCTGAAGTCGTCACCTTAGCGACACGTTTTCCCGCATAGGCCCTTTGGTATGGAATTCTCAACGGGAAGTTGAAAGCAGCTGTCCCATTTACTTTCTGATTGTCAAGGTAGAAGTCCAAGCCATTTGAATTTGGAGAAGCATTCACGATTGTTAATGCAGCAACATCAGGAGTGGGAACGTCATTGTCGATTTTACAGGATTGAACAAATGCCGTGACACCGAGAAATGCACCGACCATTAGTACATTCCTTAATTTTAGTTGAGGATAAAGTTTCATAACTATTGATTTTATTTGTGATTGATTTGTCCTGAAAACGCATCGGATTTAAAGAATGCTACAGGACAGCAGAAAAATCATGGGGCGGGACTTTCTTTTGATTCTGACTTACCTGAGCGTATTTCCAGTCTTGTATTTTGAGAATTATATTTTCGATCTTTGTAGCGTTCAACAACCTGACTTCGTTAGTTCATATTATCTAGAGGATAAATTGCCAGACAACGCGTGGATGATAAAAACTTAGTGTTCCTGAAAATACTTAGCGGACTCAATGCCCGAGATGCGCGCGTTAAGGAGTGGATATACAAATTATATTGGGGGTATCTGATGGCTGTCAGTATTCGTTACGTCAACGATCGTGATGCGGCGAAGGAAGTTGTAAACGATAGTTTCATAAAGGCTTTTAACAACATGGGTAATTTTAAATTTAATGATAACCCCGAGATAGCCGAAAAGACATTCAGATCCTGGCTGGCAAAGATTACCGTACGTACGGCCCTGGATAGATTGCGGTCAAACCGCTCGTATTTGAGTTTTGTAGAAGAATATGAAGATGTCCGGGACAACAATATGGCTGAAGTAGACGGGAAGCTGCATGTAGATGAAATATTGAATCTTTTAAATGAACTTCCCGTGTTGCACAAGACCGTTTTCAATTTATACGAAATTGAAGGATTTACCCATGATGAAGTAGCATCAATGTTGAGCATTCCGGTAAGCTCAAGCAGAACTTATCTAACGAGGGCGAAGAGCAAGCTCAGGGAACTTTATAAACTTAATATGGAAAGTTATTAATGGAAGATTTGCACGACAAGGATTTAATAGCCCGGATGAAAGCTGTTCTTCACGAACATGAAGAGCCCTATGCTGAAGGGGCCTGGGAAGAATTCCTGGGAAGCAAGAAATCTGTTCCTCTTGTAAACTGGAAGTGGCTGTCGGTTGCAGCCCTGATTTTGGTTGCGGGTTCAGTCTGGCTTTTTTATCCTGCGGATCAGAATGTCAAATCGACGGCAGCCGTTGCGGTGCGTAAATCTGTGAAGCAGGCACCAGCAGATGTTCAGCAGCCGGCTAAAACTCCTGTAGAGGAGCTCCAATTAGACAAACAGGTGCAAACTGCGAAGCGATCAGAGCGTAGCAGCCGATCTGAGTCAACGCGCTACATCGCACAAAACGATGCAGTTAAGCCATCGTTGCCTGAGTTCTCCAGGGAAGTAGAGACGATGACTGCGACTGCTCAGGTGGAAAAAATATCTCCTTCATCCACGAAGACCAATGTAGACACTACTAAAGCAGCAGGAGCCGGTCCATCAACCTTCCTTGATTTCCTGAGGGAAGAAAAGGCACAGAACAAAAAGGAAGCTGTAGCTAAAACGAGCAGTCGTTCCAAGTGGGACTTTGGCGTAGAAGTACTTCCGACCGTCTCAAATTCTACCGTAAACGTAGGGGCGGGGTTAATGACGGAATACAGACTTTCGGAGCATTTCTCCGTCGGTTCGGGCATCTCTTTGGTGCAGCTTCAGGCCGGGAAGGCACTTACGCCCGGTGTTTCCATGCTGAGTTCAAGGCAGCTCCAGTCTGTTGACGCCAACTTCCGGGGTATTGATATCCCATTAAATTTAGTGTATAACATCAACAAGAACCTATACACTTCTGTAGGCGTTTCTTA
The DNA here is from genome assembly GCA_029851965.1 of Bacteroidota bacterium. GTDB lineage: Bacteria > Bacteroidota > Bacteroidia > Sphingobacteriales > Sphingobacteriaceae > Pedobacter. The sequence continues at coordinate 2,888 of JARKUW010000289.1, forward strand.
TTTCAGTGTGATTCAGGAAGACAGTAAAAACACCTTTGTTGCAGAACGGGAAGTTTCAAATGTGGCTACAGATCCTATAACGGGCCTGACGGCTAACGTGCGTACGTTTGTGTCCGAAACGATGCAGGAGCCGGGAAGTGAAACGATGCTCAACGGTAAGAGTTATCTTGGGTTTTTCAACTTCTCGATCGGGCGTAAGCAGGAGGTTTTTAAGAAATATAGCATTTTCATTGAACCATTCCTGAAAGTTCCCGTTGGGAAGCTCTCGCAGCAGGACCTGCAGCTCACGAACGGCGGTATGAAATTCAAGGTAGCCTTCTAGGGCCAATGAATTTTTAGCTACCCAATTTTGCGGTAATCCAGTTCTTACCTTCGGTGAATCTGGCAACGAGCATGGCAGAAACGGTATCTCCTGTTGCATTTAAGAGTGTGGCCATGGGATCTACAAGTGTACCGATAATCATTGCTGCTGGAAGCGCTTCAGGAGGAAACCCATATGCAGAAATGAAAAGGAGTTCTCCCACATACCCGCCATTCGGAATTCCACCTTCGACGATGCTCACCAGCACTGTCATTCCAAGGGCAAGGACGATTACTTCTGCGCTGTTGAAGCTTCGGCCGAACATAGCAAAGACAACGGCCATTTTCACGATGGAGGAGATGCTGGACCCATCTTTATGTAATGTTGCGCCTAAGGGAACGGTCACGTTTGCGATATACTGGGGTACGCCAATCTTGTTACACGCATCCAGATTGGCAGGAATCGTTGCAATACTGCTGCATGTTCCTATCGCCGTTGCTGAAGGGATGATGTTATTTCTCCAGAATAACCGCAGGCCCTTTCTGCCCGATGAAACAAATGCATAAGCGCTGAAAATGAATACGAAATAGAATGCGCCGACACCATAATACAACCCTAAAGAACGCGCATAGGTACCAAAGAGCTGTGGCCCAAATACGCCAACCTGGTAAGCAAAGTACGCCCCTAGACCGATAGGCCCCAACTTCATAATCAATGTAAAGACCTGTGTAAAGACCTCGTTTCCACTTAGGAGAAAGTTTGTAAATGCCGATGCTTTCTGACCCGCCCTCAGCGTTGCGAAACCAATTAAGACGGAGAAGATGATCATCGCGAGCATGCTTTTTCTTGACAGCAACTGGTAAAATTCTGAGGTCGTAAACAACTGGGTAACCTGATCGCCAATTGGCTTCTTATCGATGTTTTCCGTCAGGGTAATGACCTGGCTGTTCTCGTGTATAGGGAAAAGCTCTACAGCAAGTATCGTCAGCAATGCCGCGATGAGCACGGTCGATAAGAACACCATAGCCATGACACCCATCATCCGGTTTAATTTGCTTGAGGAGGAGAGTGTTGCTATTGCTGATGAAATTGCAAAGAAAACAAGGGGTATCACCGCCGTGAACAAGAGGTTAAGGAATATGTCCCCGATCGGCTTAAGTACCTCTACTTTTTTGCCGAATACCAAACCAGCAATACTCCCGATGAGGATTCCGGTTAGTAAGAAAATAATTCCTTTGTAATTCCTGAAGAATTGATTCATACGACTAAGATAACGTTATGGAATTAAACTATTAAAGTTATCGGAGTACCATGGCAGAGAAATTGTTATCTTCAGGTCGTTTCTGCTAATTGCTCAACACTTATGAATTGTAAAAATATCCCGCAAGGTTCTATTGTCTTTGTTGCATTGCTTTGTATCGCATCAAGTACTATGGCTCAAGTTATGGAAAAATCTAAAGCGTCACTGTTTGATCCTGATAAATTACAGCTGATATCCAGGCAGTTTAAATTCACGGAAGGTCCTTCAGCGGATCAGCAGGGAAATGTATATTTCACGGACCAGCCGAACAATAAGATCTGGAAGTATGATGTTCGGGGCGAGCTGTCTGTTTTCATGGACAATGCGGGACGCCCGAATGGAACATACGTTGACAATCAGGGAAATCTTATCGTTTGTGCGGATGAGCAACAGCAACTTTGGTCCATATCTCCGGAAAAAAAGGTTGAGGTGCTGATTAAGGACCTGAAGGGAAAGCATCTGAATGGACCAAATGATGTCTGGATAGACAAAAAAGGTGGAATCTACATCACTGATCCTTACTATCAGCGGGATTACTGGACACGGAAAGCACCGGAACTGGAACGCGAGCGGGTATATTATTTACCGAAGGGTGGGAAGGAACTTCTGATGGTTACTGATGCAGCTCAGAAACCCAATGGAATTGTCGGCACAAAGGATGGAAAAACGTTGTATGTTGCAGACATCGGAGGCAATAAGATCCTGAAGTTTACCATAAGGAAGGACGGAACATTGTCAGGTGCTGAAACAATAATCAATCAGGGTGCTGATGGATTAACGCTTGATGCGCAAGGAAATATATACCTTGCTGGCAAGGGTGTGACGATTTTTAACAGTAAGGGAGAACAGATTGGGCATATAGATATCAACGAACCCTGGACGGCCAATGTTTGTTTTGGCGGCAAAAACCATGACGAACTTTTCATCACGGCATCAGGAAGCTTTTATAAACTACCGATGCATGTAAAAGGTGGGAATCGTTAATGGTGAACTGGTTACTTCTGTCCCAGATTTTATATGGGATCGTGATCGTACTGGTTTGTCTACGCATTGTTTATGATACCAGTTCGACAAGTAAAACGCTTGCTTACTTACTCTTAACGATATTTCTCCCCGTTGCCGGTGCTATCCTGTACTTTGTCATCGGAACAAACTACAGGAAAAGAAAACTATACAGTAAAAAGATATTTAAGGATGAAGCCTTGATGCTTGGTGTGAAAACACGGATCTTCAAAAAGTCAGCTGAAGTTTGGGAGAATGTGCAACCAGCGTTCAAGCGTTATAAAAAGCTATTCAACCTGCTTCTGAACAGCAATTGGAGTAGCATTAGCAGTGGTAACTCAGTTGATGTATTGATTAACGGAGAAGAAACCTTTCCGGCAATTATTAAGGCTTTACGGGAAGCGAAAAATCACATTCACATTGAATATTATATTTTCGAAGATGATGTGATCGGAAATGAGATTAAAGCCGTTTTGATGGATAAGGCCAGGGAGGGAATTGAGGTGCGCTTCATCTATGACGATTTTGGGAGCAGGTCCATACGAAAGAATGTTGTCCCGGAGCTCCTCGCCTCTGGTGTTAAAGCATATCCTTTCTATAAGATTTTCTTTATGGCGCTGGCAAACCGTTTGAATTACCGGAACCACAGAAAGATCATCATCATAGACGGATATGTAGGTTTTACGGGTGGAATCAATGTGAGCGACCGGTACATGAACCATGCAGGAGATGAGGGTGCACTTTACTGGCGTGACACGCATGTCAAGATTACGGGTCCAGGCGTGAACTATTTACAATATCTATTCATTTGTGACTGGAACTTCTGTACGGACGAGGAGCTGGCTCCGGATGAAGACTATTTTTATAGTCCGGGGGAGGACAGTGGCGGTGCACTTGTCCAAATTGCAGCCAGTGGCCCTGACTCTGACAATCCAACGATTATGTTTTCGTTAATCAAAGCCATTGGTCTGGCGCAAGAAGAGATCCTGATCAGTACACCATACTTCATACCCGGGGAGACATTATTGAATGCCCTCATTGTTGCGGCATTAAGTGGGGTAAAGGTGAAACTTCTCGTACCTGGACAATCCGATTCTAAAGTGGTGGACTTTGCGGCAAGATCATATTACGGAAATCTGTTACAGGCCGGAGTGGAGATATACCAATATACAAGAGGATTCATCCATTCTAAGACAATGGTTTGCGATGGGATGCTGTCTGTGATCGGAACCGCCAACATGGATACCAGGAGCTTTGAGCTGAATTTCGAAGTAAATAGCATCATCTATGATGAGCAGATCGGTGGACAACTTACGGACGCATTTTACGGAGATATCCGCTATGCGGAAAAAATCGAGCCTGAGCACTGGCAAAACAGGGGCTTTTTGAGGGAGCTGCCGGAAAAACTAGCCCGCCTGTTTTCTCCGTTACTGTAACTAAGAACTACCGGTTTTCAAGTTTTAAGTGTGCGATTTGAATTCTGATAGAGATAAAAAATTTAAATAAATGACTATCTTAGATAACGATTAAGTAATAGATTTTCCCAAACATGGAACACAAAAACTTACGAATTCTCTTTTTCGACGTTGGAGGTATCCTTCTGTCAAATGGATGGGGCCACGAATCACGAAAAGCTGCAGCAGACAAATTTGGTTTAGACTACGAAGAGATCAATACACTGCATAACTTTATTTTCAATGTTTATGAAATCGGTAAAATCACCCTGGACGAGTATCTGGACACCGTGATTTTCCACACGCCAAGGGATTTTACAAAGGAAGACTTCAAGGAATTTATCTACGCCCAGTCTGAAGAACTTCCAGAGATGCTCAGCTGGTTGAAAGCATGGAAGAAGGATTGTGGGTTTAGAATAATGTCCATAAACAACGAAGGAAAAGAGCTGAACGATTACCGGATCGAGAAATTTAAACTTCACCAGTGTTTTGATGCATTTATTTCTTCCTGCGAAGTTAAGATGAGAAAGCCTGACCCAGGTATTTTCCAGCTGGCTATGGGTATTGCACAGGCATCACCGGAACAGTGCGTTTACTTTGACGACCGGATTATGTTTGTAAAAACAGCCCAAAAACTTGGCATCAACGCGTTCCAGCATACCAGCTTCGAATCCACAAAGAAGATTCTGGAGGAATTGAGCAGGGGAAACTGAAATCATTGATATTGCTTCCTGAGTTGTTTAGCTAAAACTTTATCGGTGATTGTTGGTTATTTATCTGAGTAATTCCGACACATATGAATCAGACGAATACGAAGAGAATTGTTATAGTTGGCGGCGGATTCGCCGGCATCAATTTCGCAGAACAGCTCGTTGATGATGCACATTTCTCCATCACTCTGGTGGATAAAAACAACTATAACTTCTTTCCTCCTTTACTATATCAGGTAGCTACCGGCTATTTAGAGAGTTCAAATATCAGCTATCCATTCCGCAAGTTTTTCAGCCGTAAGAAGAATTTTTCTTTTCAGATGGGCGCGGTCACCAGAGTCGTTCAGGAAGAAAATAAAGTTATTTTAACTACTGGTGAATTGAGCTATGATATTCTGGTATTCGCCACGGGGACAGAAACCAATTACTTCGGAATGGAGAATGTGAAGCGGAATTCCATTCCAATGAAGACCGTTGCAGATGCTATTTATATGCGGAACACCTTATTGGAGCGTCTCGAACAAGCCTCAAGGGAAAAGGATCCGGAATTAAGGCGTAAGCTGCTTACCATTGTGATCGCTGGCGGCGGACCAACAGGAGTGGAGATCTCGGGCATGTTTGCCGATATGAAGAAATTTGTGGTCCCTAAAGATTATCCCGAATTAATCGGAAGTCACGGAGAGATCTATCTTGTGGATGGACTGAAGTCTGTACTTACGCCCATGAGCGAAAAATCCCAGCGGTACACGCACGACACTTTAACAAAGATGGGCGTTAAGATCAAGCTGGACTGTATGGTTAAAGACTTCGTGAATGATACTGTTGAGTTCAGCAACGGGGAAACGATAGCGACAAAAACATTGATTTGGGCGGCAGGGGTGACCTCAAGTGTTTTCGACGGAATTGCCAAGGAGTCCTATGGAAGGGGAAGAAGAATGATCGTGGATGCCTACAATAAAGTTGAAGGAACCAATAACATCTATGCTTTGGGTGATACTTGCATTCAAACTACCGACGCTGCCTTTCCGGCCGGGCATCCGCAGGTTGCCCAGGTTGCAATACAGCAGGGCAAAAATCTGGGTAAGAACTTCAAACGAATGGTTGAGGGGAAATCCCTGCTTCCGTTCAGCTACAAGGACAAAGGTTCAATGGCTATTATTGGCAGAAACAAAGCAGTAGCTGATATTCCGAAGCCGAAGATCCATTTTGACGGCTTCATTGCCTGGCTTGCCTGGATGTTTGTGCATTTGGTATCCATCATTGTTATCGGTAACCGGATTAAGACACTTTACAATTGGGTAGTATCTTATTTCTCAAAAGATCAGTCTTTACGCGTGATTATACGCCCAAGCAATGAAACTTTAGATCATTCTTAACATTAACTTAACATAGATGAAGCATATTTGTAAATGTTTTTAAAGATCCTCGCACTTGCATTTTACATTTTCGCGCTTATTGCCGCCTTCAAAATGGAGACTTTCACAAAAGGACTCTTGTTTGTACTGGCTGTGATCGGGGTGAGCGGACTTCTATATCTATTTATCTTATTTCCGGGGATCTCCGGAATTTCTGTCGCTGTGATGCTTGCTGCTTTCATTCTGAAGCAAGGCCGGCGGTAGTTTAGTTCATTTCGCTGATCTGTATTCCAATCCTTCCGGCTTCTGTCGTCGCGGTAGCAGATCCTTTTGCCCAGATCGTATACAGTTTTCCTGGTGAAAACTGTGATGTAACCGGAGTTCCGACAACGGCATCTGTCGTCGCATTTTTCAGCGTAAGGGTATAAATAATACCGCCATCAAATGACTGGAAGTCAGTATATGTCTTGTATTCCCGGGCTGCGAAAGGAGTGATGGTACTTAATACCTGCACTTCCAGGTAAAGGGATCCAGAGTCAGGCGCAAGATTTAAAAATTTTAACCGCGCACGATTTGGATCCCGGATGGATAAGTCGTCCTTAATGATGAAGTAGTCGAGTGCCGCTTTGGGCCCTACAACAAACACGGAGCTATATTCATTGCCAGCTAAGGTCAGTGAACTTCGGAATACTGAACTGGTACTACTTGAAGGAATCACTTCGGTTGCCCAGGTACCCTGATAGACACCATAATAGGTGGTCTTCTGACCGAGCGTCAATAAACCCTGATTAATTTTGATTTTCGTATTATTATCGCCTATTATGCTGAAATCAATTGCTGTGGCATCCGGCGAGGCGTTGTACACAGCAATGAAAGCGATGTCTCCACCACCAAGACTCTCTTTCTTGCAGGAGGCGAAGAAAGCTATAAATGCGCTGAGAAGAATAAGTATGCTTTTTCCTGATCGGGTCATAATATCGATTTAAATGCGTTTTGACAATGTTTCTTTGCAGTTAAAGTGCAAACAGCCAGTGTCAGATCCATTACAAAAGTATCATAAAAATCCCAATGTTAGCAGCGCGTAAAAATTGCCTTTTAAGTCGTTGGCTTTTAAATAATTTCAACTTATATTGTACTTTTGGACTAAATTTGATTTCCAGTCTACAAATAGATAATATGATAAAAGACGAGCTTGTAATTGCTGATATTTTAGTTGGCGCAAAACAGTTGTTCGGGAAGCATGGTCTGAAAAAAACAACCATGGAGGACATTGCGAGCGCAGCAGGCAAAGGCAAAAGTACACTTTACTACTATTTTCCCAGTAAGAAGGAAATATTTGAGGCTGTTGTTGAAGAGGAGATGAAAGTTGTGGTTAAAAAACTTCGTGAAGCCATTAATTCGTGTACGACATCCAGAGAGAAATTGCTGGCATTTTTGAAAGCACAATTTAGTTCGATCAAGGGGAATCATAGTTTTCGGTTGGTGGTTTTTGAGGACGCCTTTGAGAGCATGAAAATGTTGGTTTATCTGAAATCAAGATACGAGCAGATTCAAATTGACATGGTGAAGGAAGTTCTGCTGGGGGGATCGCAAACAGGAGAATTCAGAGAACTTTCCCAAACAAAAATGAACAAGATTGCTTTAGTTATAATAACCGCATTCCGGGGACTTCATTATCCTTCCATGCGGCAATTACCCGAACTTGCCGAGGGGGAGTATTTTGACGAAATGATCGATTTACTAATGGAGGGGATTGGTAAAAATCAATAATAAACGCTCAGAATAAGGGGAAAACATTTATTTGACAAAAAAATTATAGACTGAATTGACAAAATGGTCTAGGAATGAATTACTTTTGTTTCCTCATAAATTAACATATTTTTAATATATTTAGGATAACTTTTATTCCAGCTACTCACGAATAATCCTGAATTAACTGAAAATAAAATCTTATGAAACCAACTGCAGTAAAAATTATACGGTTCAAAAATGCGTAAAAAATTACACGATCGAATTGCATCATTTAAAGATGCAACAGCTATTAAGGAAAGGGGACTTTACCCTTACTTTAGGTCCATAGAATCAGCACAGGATACAGAAGTTATCATTGACGGGAAGAAAGTGTTAATGTTTGGCTCGAACTCTTATTTAGGGTTAACGAACCACCCGAAGATAAAGGAAGCTGCAAAGATTGCTATTGACAAATATGGAACAGGTTGTGCAGGCTCACGGTTTCTAAATGGGACTTTAGATATACATTTAGAACTGGAGAGAAGACTGGCAGCCTATGTAGGGAAGGAATCAGCTGTACTGTTTAGCACTGGTTTTCAAGTGAATTTAGGCGTCATTTCCTGCCTTTTAGATCGGAATGACTATTTGATATTAGACGAATACGATCACGCTTCTATCATTGATGGTAGCAGACTTTCTTTTTCCAGGTCGATAAAGTACGCCCATAATGACATGGATGACCTTAGAAAGAAATTAAGCCGCCTTCCTGAAGAATCTGCAAAGCTTATTGTTGCAGATGGTATCTTCAGTATGGAGGGTGATTTGGTTAATTTGCCTGAGATTGTGAAGATCGCAGATGAGTTTGGCGCGAACATCATGATGGATGATGCACACAGTCTTGGCGTGATTGGTTTTAATGGGTCTGGGACGGCATCACACTTTAACCTAACCAACGATGTTGACCTGATTATGGGTACCTTCAGTAAGTCACTGGCCTCCTTAGGGGGATTCATCGCTGGTACAGATGAGACAATTGAATACATCAAGCATCGTGCACGTTCTCTAATGTTTAGCGCGAGCATGCCGCCTTCCGCTGTTGCGAGCGTAATTGCAGCGCTTGACATCATTGATGCTGAGCCAGAACGTATCGACAAGTTGTGGGACAATACCAATTATGCAAAAAAGTTGCTTGTAGAGGCTGGGTTTGATATTGGTGCAACTGACAGTCCGATTATTCCGGTGTATATCAGGGACAACGACAAGACTTTCCAGATTACCAATATATTACATCAAAACGGCATTTTCGTGAATCCAGTGGTTTCTCCGGCAGTTCCTTCAAATTCATCACTAATCAGATTCTCACTCATGGCGACGCATAGTTTTGCGCAGATTGAAGAAGCAGTTGAAAAGCTACATGCTGCATTTAAAGAAGTGCAGGTGCCAACAGCAAACGTTAGTATATAATTCTTGTTGTTGTAATCGTTTAACACGATTGTAAGTATTTATGAAAAAAAAGGTGTTAATTACGGGAGCTAGTGGCTTTGTTGGGTATCATTTAATTGTTGAAGCCGTTAAGTCCGGTATGGAAGTGTTTGCCGCAGTTAGAGCCAGTAGCAACGTAAAACATCTGAATGCAATTGACGTAAAGTTTACGAATCTCGACTACGCTTCAATCGAGGCACTTAGAGAAAATATACTGACCAATCAGTACGATTACATTATACATGCTTCAGGTACCACTAAAGCCAAGAGCAAGGCAGAATACAACCTGATTAATGCGGAATACACCAGGAATCTGGCAGTAGCTGCAGAAGGTACCGGGGTTCAGAAATTTGTTTTTGTAAGCAGTCTTGCTGCCATTGGTCCCCTGACTGATATTGGTGCAGAGATTCAGGATGACAGTTCTCCCCGTCCCGTTACGAGCTATGGGGAAAGCAAATTGCTCGCAGAGCAATATGTTAAATCTATACAGAATCTGCCGTGGATCGTGATCAGGCCCACTGCAGTATATGGACCGCGTGAAAAAGATATCTTTATTATTTTCAAAAGCATCAGCATGGGCCTGGAGCCCTATATCGGGCGGTTTGAACAACAGTTCAGCTTCATATACGTAAAAGATCTCGCAAACATAATTCTGGCGGCACTTCACTCTGATCTGGTCCACAAATCCTATAACGTGTCTGATGGTCAAAAATACGACCGGTATGCACTAGCTGATTTTTCCAAGGTTGTCTTGAAAAAGAAAACCCTGAAGTTCCACTTGCCCGTTTCAGGGGTAAGCTTTGTTGCTTCGCTCATGGATCGCTTATACTCCAACAGCAGGACAACACCAGCTTTAAACAAGGAGAAGATGAGTGAGCTTACCGCAATTAATTGGGCTTGTGACATCAGCCATTTGCAATCTGACCTGGCTTATTCTCCCAATTACAATTTGGAGCGGGGAATAGGTGAGACATTGACATGGTATAAGCAAAACAACTGGTTACCCTAAATAGACGCAAGTAAGGTTACAATGATGTTTCATAAGATTACTTCCACCAGTTTTGGTATTGGGTACATTGGAAAAGGTGCCGGAACTGTAGCAGCGGTGGCAACCTGCCTGATCTGGTATGCATTGGCTTTAGGGCAAACAGGTAATTTCATTCCAGCATTAGCCATCACTCTTTTTTTAATTGCACTCGGTATCTGGTCCGGCAATGTGGTAGAATCCATTTGGGGCAAAGATCACAACCGCGTAGTCATTGACGAAGTAGCGGGAATGTGTATCACACTGCTGTGGATCCCGGTAACCCCTTTAAATGTGCTCGTTGGTTTGATCCTCTTCCGTTTTTTTGATATTGTAAAGCCACTTTACATCCGGAAGCTAGAGGATCTGCCAGGAGGCTGGGGCGTTATGTTTGATGATGTACTTGCTGGTATATATGCGAATATCGTACTTCAAATATTCATAAGAATTAACTTCAATTAAGGTGGCCAAGTTCCTAAAAGCACAAATCTCATCGTTAACGGCTTCACTTCTTGACTTTCTTACCACATTAGTCTGTAAGCAGGTTCTTAACTTTGGCATTATTGCGGGTAGTGCTTCGGGCACAATTGTGGGGGGAATCGTAAATTTTTTAATTGGAAGGAACTGGGTCTTTGAGTCGTCTGGAGGAAAGTTGGGTAATCAGGCGGTAAAGTACTTCATGGTTTGGTCGGGTAATTTGTTCATAACAACGACCTTTGTATATTTGTTTACCCACTTTCTTCACATTAACAATTATGTTGTCTCTAAAGTAATTGTCTCGTGTATCATAGGCGTCCCGTATAACTATCTGATGCATAAAAAATTTGTATTTATAAAATGACGACTTACCAGATAAAACGGATCCTTTTCATTCTTGCGCTGTTGATACCTTCGTATGCCTTCCAGGCCGCTGCACAGAACACGGTTGTAAACGGTATTGTGATGGATGCGAAAGAGAAAGACCCGATGCCTTATGTTACGGTTCTATTCCGTGGCACCAACATCATTACCCGCACGGACGCAGACGGTAAATTCCAGATATCCACTTCAGCAGATCATACGGTTTTACAGTTTAGTTACGTTGGCTACCAGACATCATTCGTCACGGTAAAGCCCAATCAGAACCAGGATATTGTTGTACGGCTAAATCCCGAGGCTACCGCCTTAAATGAGGTTGTAATTAGTGCCGGAAAACGACCGAGATATCGCAATAAGGCAAATCCGGCGGTTGAACTCATACGGCAGGTTATTGATCATAAAGCTTCTAACCGGCTTGAAAATTACAACACTGCAGAGTACCAGCAATATGAACGAATGATGTTCTCCATGAGCAATCTTTCGGAGAAATTTAAAAACAAGCGTATTTTCAGGAATTATCAGTTTTTATTCGACGAACAGGACTCCACGAAAATCGGAGGAAAGAATATTCTACCGATTTACATGGAAGAAAAACTTTCGCAAAACTATTATCAAAAGAATCCGGAGAAGAAGAAGACGATTATACTTGCCGATAAGCATGTAAACTTCGAAAGCCCGATTATTGATAACAAAGGTTTAAGCCAATATTTCGAGCGGATGTATGCAGATATTGATATTTACGCGAACAATATTTCACTGGTGAGTAACCAGTTCTTGAGTCCCATTGCTGATGCTTCCCCAACGTTCTATAAGTTTTTCATAACAGATACGATCAAAACGCATCAGCCAAACCTGATCGAGCTTTCATTCATCCCGCGAAACAATACGGATATGCTGTTTGAAGGACGAATTTACATCACAATGGATGGAAATTATGCTGTTCAAAACGCATTTTTGACGGTGAACAAGAACATCAACCTGAATTTTGTTCGTGCACTGGAGGCGAGAATTAATTTTGAAAAGGGCCCCGATAACCGGTATCACCTAAGTAAAACGAACCTGATTGTTGATTTTGGTCTGAACAAGAACAAAGGCGGCGGGTTTACCGGCGAAAGAACGCTGGCACTTAAAGACTTTAAGACCAATGTGGCGCATCCGGAAAGCGTTTATCAGGGGAATGCCTTAGTTGTAGCACCGGATGCAAGCAAGCACGATGATGAATTCTGGGCTAAAAACCGAATTGACACACTGTCTGCAGCGAACTTAAAAGTTTATAAAAACATCGATACGCTGCAAACGATGAGCTCTTTTAAGAGGACAATGGATCTTGTAACCCTATTCTTTGCGGGCTATAAGGACTTTGGGCCCTTTGAAGTTGGTCCTGTGAATACATTCTATAGCTTTAATGATGTTGAGGGTTTAAGATTGCGTCTTGGAGGACGCACAACCCCCGCCTTAAGTAAGCGCTATTACTTTGAAACTTATGGTGCTTATGGCCTGAAGGATGAGAAATGGAAGTATTTCCTCAGTGGAACATATTCATTAAACAATAAGTCGATTTATTCGTTTCCTCAAAATTATTTGCGAGCAAGTTTCCAAAGGGATACCAAGATCCCCGGACAGGAGCTTCAATTTGTTCAGGAAAATAACTTTCTACTTTCGTTTAAAAGGGGGGAGAACGACAAACTGCTGTACAACGACTTTTACAAGTTTGAGTATATGAAGGAATTTGAAAATCACTTTTCGTATAACTTTTCTTTCCGGAAATGGTCTCAAAAGCCTGGGGGGTCATTGTATTTCAACAATTTGGTAGACGATCGCCCAAACATCATTGGCAACCTGAACACTTCTGAATTTAGCGTTGCACTGAGATATGCTCCGAATGAGAAGTTCTATCAGGGAAAATTGTACCGTACACCGATTATCGATAAATATCCAATATTTAACCTGCGGTACACAGCGGGGTTAAAAGGTGTCTTTGATGGGGAGTATACATACCATAATCTTGCAGGTAGTGTGGGCAAAAGGGTCTACTTGTCTCAATTGGGCTTTTCAGATGTTTCACTTGAAGGTGGTTACATCTTTGGAAAGGTTCCTTTCCCATTGTTAACCATCCACCGGGCAAACCAGACCTATGCTTACCAGCTAAATTCATACAACTTAATGAACTTTATGGAGTTTGTAAGTGATCAGTATGCAAGCTTTTATATTGATCATAATTTCAACGGATTCTTTTTTAATAAAGTACCTTTGCTGAAGAAACTGAAGTTAAGAGAAGTCGCATCATTCAAGATCCTATATGGCGGTTTAAGGCAGGAGAACAATCCGGATTACGATAATTCGTTACTACGGTTCCCAGTAAATGATTCCGGTGTTCCAACAACCTATTCGTTAACCAGGGAGCCTTATATGGAGGGAAGTGTAGGGATCGGAAACATCTTTAAGCTGTTAAGAGTTGATGTTGTGAAACGATTCAGTTATTTAGACCATCCTGTGGTTTCGCCTTACGGCATCCGGGCAATGGTTAAGTTTGATTTTTAAAGAGTACAATTTGCAACGATGGCAACAAAGACAACAAGGGACAACCTGCAACAAGGTATCTACGCTATAATTAATCCTTTCGTAAAGGCGTTGATCCGAATCGGGCTTACGCCTAATGCAGTTACGACGATCGGATTGCTTCTAAATATTGGGGTAGCCGTAATCTTTATATTCGGTGCAGAAAAAACAAACCGCGGCGATTTATCGTTCGTGGGCTGGGGTGGAGCACTGGTATTATTTGCCGGCCTTTTCGACATGCTGGATGGCCAAGTGGCCCGCCTTGGAAACATGAGTTCTAAATTCGGCGCTTTATATGATTCCGTACTGGACAGGTACAGCGAGCTGATTTTGTTTCTGGGTATCTGTTATTATCTGGTTTCCCACCATTACTTTCTGAGTTCGCTTTTTGCTTTTATTGCGCTTATGGGTTCCATGATGGTAAGTTATACCAGAGCACGCGCCGAAGGGCTCGGCATCGAGTGTAAGGGCGGATTGATGCAGCGTCCCGAGCGGGTAGTAACGATAGGTGTTTGTGCAATTATTTGCGGCGTCACCGGGCACTTCATTGGTGGCGACTACAAAATCTACATTCCTGGTGTGTCCTTTCATATTTTTGAAACGATGTCGATTTTCACCATTCCGATTACGATAATGGCGTTCATGACCAACATCACCGCTGTAAACAGATTAAGAGGCGCGAAAAAAGCGTTAGAAGAACGGGAGAAAGCAAGTGCTAATCTAAGTTATGGTAAAGCTGTAACCATTTCGGCCATTCTGATTACAGTTCTTTTAAGTTTTACGCACATCGGTTTTGCAAGTGCTCAGGCGGCAAACAGCGACCCGTCGCCATTAACTTTCCCCACCCCGAATAATATTCCCAATAAGCTATTCTACATGCAACGGGATCCCAATACCAATACGATCATTTGTGAACTGAACCTTGCAAGTAACGGAACGATTGTGAAGGAACAACCTGTGAAAGTATACTGGATCAGATATGATGACGATGGCAGAAAGCAGGAATTAAGTTATATACAAAAAAAGTTCGCTTACGGCATTCAAAGTAAAGCACTAGGTAACGATGAATACGAGCTTCGGTTTGTGTCGTACAAGAAGTTTCCCTTGTACTTACGGAAATCAAATAAGGACAACAAGTATCATGTGTATGCAACAGTAAATAACAAGAAAATGCAGTTGGATCGGATATTTGTTAGAATAGATGGTGGATCATTCTGGATCCCGAACGTCAAATATGTGGAAATGAAGGGGGCGAGTACGGAGAATGCTGCCCAATTGTTGGAGCGTATTAAAATTTAAGTGTTATGAAGAAAAATTTTGTTTCTAATTCATCTGAATCTATCAGAATGTTTAAGAATGGATTTTTAGAGAGCTTATCTAAGGTTAGCTTTTTTGTGCCATTAATTGTGTTCGTACCGGTAATCATATTTTTATTTTGGAAGTGTCTGGTCGACCTGGAAATGAACGCACTGTTCTTCGCGGGGTATGTTCTTCTTGGTCTTTTTGTCTGGACATTTACGGAGTATATTCTGCATCGCTTTGTTTTCCACTTCTACCCGAAGTCTAGTTGGGGTAAGCGGATTCACTTTATTTTTCATGGCGTTCATCATGATTACCCAAATGATGCAAAACGTCTCGTAATGCCGCCATCAGCAAGTATACCGCTCGCCTTATTGTTCTTCTTTTTATTTGATTTAATCTTACCGATTGATACTGTTTATGCCTTCTTCCTTGGGTTTATTACAGGCTATTTGGTTTACGATATGACACATTATGCCCTCCACCATGCGAATTTTAAGAGTCCGTTCTGGAAGAAGCTGAAACAGCACCATATGTTACACCATTATTCAGATTCCACCAAAGGCTACGGTGTGAGCTCCGATTTCTGGGACAATATTTTGGGATCAAAGATCTTAAAGAAGTAGAATGCAAGAAGACCTTAGACTAGATACTTCTATCTACAACTTTAAGACCTTACTGATTACCACATCTATCTCGGTCCTTTACCTGGTACTTTCACACCTATTAATTGGTTTCAAGTCAGACCAACTCGTTTTGATCCTGATTTTCAACCTGAACTTTTATGCTTCGAAATTTAGCAGGAAGTTCATACTGGGTTTTTCCATCTTTATTGTTTACTGGATTATATTTGACTTTATGAAGGCATTTCCGAATTATGCCTATCATTCCGTCAGTACATCGGAGCTATATAATTTGGAGAAAAGTATTTTTGGGATAAACTTGCCTGATGGGAGCGCATTAACCCCTAACGAATATCTAAAATTACATACAAACGCATTCATAGATGTTGTAAGCGGATTTTTCTATTTAATGTGGATACCCGTTCCTTTACTGTTTGCTGCGCTGCTTTTTTTCACCAGGCGGGACCAATTTCTCAATTTTTCCTTCACATTTGTTCTGGTCAATTTTATTGGCTTTGTTGTTTATTATCTCTATCCGGCAGCACCACCCTGGTATATCCAGCTCCATGGCTTCGAGTTTATTGCGCATACGCCTGGCAATACTGCAGGGCTGATACGCTTCGACAATTACTTCAACGTTCCGGTATTCCAGTCTATTTATAGTAAAAGCTCAAACGTATTTGCGGCAATGCCTTCATTGCATTCCTCATACCCGGTTATTGTTTTGTACTATGGAATCAAGAACAGATTAGGGGCACTTAATGTGTTTTTTACAGTCGTGATGTTAGGTATTTGGTTCACCGCAATCTACACCAGTCATCATTACGTTTTAGACGTGTTGGCTGGTATCTGCACCGCAGGCGTTGGAATTGTAATGTTTAATTACATTGCAAAGGGGAAGTCGGCAAAGCGGCTGCTCAAACGTTATCTGGAACACATCAGCTGAGCTACTCCCTACAATTCTTCTTTGGAAACTCTGCGCCAGGCGAGACGTCCAAGACATCATCCAATGTTTTAAAAAGCTATTTTCTTCCGAAACAGCGTTGGAGTTTGTTCTGCGTTCCTTAGCTTTGGAAAAATGGAAAGGCCGGATCTGCATTTAAAACTATCGGAGCTAACAAAGGAGATCGAAAGAGCCGTCGTTGGCTCATTTGCGAATAGGACTTTTTGGGTGATTGCCGACGTGAGCAATCATGTCTTTAAGTTTTCCACATCTGTACACTATTTTGATCTGGTGGAGAAGGACAAAAACTCTTCTGCACTATCTGCAAAAATGGCTTGCCGGGCTTGGGGAAATGCGAGTGTAAAAATAGCAAACTTCGAGAAAGTTACCAGTCAGAGGTTTGAAAACAACATCAATATATTGGTGCTTGTCTCTGTGGGTTTTAAAGCCGCCTATGGTTTGCAATTGCAGCTACTTGACATCGATAGTACCTATACTTTGGGCCACTTCGAAAAACAAAGAACGGCTACACTTGAGCGCCTAGTTGCAGCAAATCCAGAATCGATCCGTAGAGTGGGGACGCTTTACATCACCAGAAATAAAGAACTAAAATTCAGACGCGTTCTACAGAAAATCGCCTTAATCACTTCGAACACCTCTGCTGGCTACCAGGATTTTATGCATACTCTGGAAACCAATACTTTAGGATATCGCTATGCGGTAACGACTTATTTTACACTCGTTCAAGGTGAGGCAAATGCAAAAAGCTTCGTGCGTAAGCTCATCGAGATTTATAAATCCGGGAAAGAATTTGATGCAGTCGTCATCATCAGGGGTGGGGGTGCACAGAGCGATTTTCTGCTGTTCGACAATTATGAGCTTAGCCGCGCGATCGCTAAATTCCCAATCCCGGTTGTTACAGGTATCGGACATCATAAAAATGAGACCATTTCCGACCTGATGGCACATACAAGTACGAATACACCTACCAAGGCTGCTGAGTTACTGATTGCCCATAATAGGGCCTTTGAGGAAACCGTTTTAAATGCACAAAAGCAAATTATCATCAGGACTCAAAAAACCTTCCTGCAACATAGCAACAAGCTAAATGCCCTTAAATCAGACCTGGCAAGCGACGTATTCGGTGTATTGCAGGGGCACCAGCGAAAATTACTGAGTCTTTCCGCTTCTATTTCTGCATTTCCCAGGATGACGCTCATGGGTAAGCATAGGGCATTAACATCCATAGCCACGGGCTTAGCGCCTAATGTCCAGACACTGATCCAGGCTCGGAGAACTACATTGGACCATTACCTATCTTTGATCAACACTATGAGTCCGCAGAACATACTGAACAAAGGTTTTGCGATTCTAAAGGTGAAGAACAAAATCATCAATAATGCAGATCAGCTGGAAATTGGTACGGAACTCAGCATCCAAATGTCAACAGAAGAAATTACATCAATAGTAACCTCAAAAAGAACAATATAATGGACACCCTAACCTATGAAGCGGCGTATAAAGAACTGGAAGAAATAACGCGGGACATCGAAAAAGAGTCTGTCTCCGTCGATGTTCTTGCCGAAAAAGTTAAACGTGCATCGTTCCTGATCGGCTACTGTCAACAAAAGCTTCGGGTCACCGAAGATGAAGTAGGAAACATTATCAAACAGATGGACGGCAACGGGCCTCGATCCTAGCCTCCATTATTTTTTATGGATTACACGGTTTGGCTCGTAGTGCAAACCAGGTGTCAGCCAATAGAGCAGGATGATCCGCGAATATCTAAAGTTGAAAGGAGAGAGCAGCACTGCAACAGCCAGGATGATTCCTACATAGTACCAAATATTATCCTGAATCAATTCAAGTCCAAGAATGTACGCAGCGATACTTACAGCGATCATTTCAGCACAGTTCATGGCATAGCTCACAAACATCGCAACATAAAAATAGCCAACCTCCCGTTCAAACCTGAGTCCGCAATGCGGACATATATCATTCATCTTCTGTCCTTTAAGCCCATATGTTGGTCCGTTAAACAGATTTCCAATTCTGCACCGCGGGCATTTTGCATTTACAATTGCAGTCCATTGTGAAACGTGTAACCCTTTATCGTTATTTTCCATATTCTTGAATGATTTGTTTTCTAAATTTCTCCGGTGTCACACCTTCGTGTTTTTTAAAGAACCTGATAAAGTAGGAGTGATCTTTAAACTCCAGAACATCTGCAATCTCGGAGATACTCAATTGCAGATTGATCAGCAGTCGCTTCGCCTCGAGAATAACGTGGGCTCTGATCAACTCCCCGGCAGGTAGGCCTATAATATCTTTGCAAAGTGCATTTAAGTGATTCGGTGTAATATAAAGCAGCTTTGCATAGTCCTTTGGTAGTTTCAATTTTATGTAGTGTTTGGCAATAAGCTGCTGAAAGTTTCTGAAGAGTGTTTGGTTGTATGACTCTGCGCTTACCATCATTTTAGAGCTAACCAATCTTTCAACTTTAATAAAGACCTGAAGTAACAAGGTGCGTACCAAATCGTTGTTGAAGGCTTGCTTATGTGTGCCTTCCCTCAATATTTCCTCAAAGTTACTTGTAATTTGTGTCCCGATCTCTTCGGGCACCTCCACCACCTGGAGGTCTGTATTGCCGCTAAAAATAGAAAGTCCCTCCAGATAAGACGAATTGTATAAAAAGGAATTTAAGTATTCCTTGGAGAAATTGATGATGTAGCCATCCGGATCGTTTTCGAAGTTCCAGCTATGTACCTGTCCCGGTATCATAAAGTAGATCAACCCAGCCTTTACGGGGTAATTTTTAAAATCTATAAACTGGTTACCACTTCCTTTCGTAAAATATACCAGGTGATAGAAAGAATGTTTGTGTGCACTGTGAAGGTGTTTATGATTTTTTGAATAATAGTCGAACCTGCCGGCAAAAATGCCTTGCTCTTTGTATTCCTCAAAGTTCTTAATGTCGTATACAGGTATCTCAGACTTCACGCTACAAAGATACCTAATGCGTACTCAATTCTGATGGTACTTTGTCGGGGATAAATGGTACTTTTTACTGATAAACAAAAAAAGGCTGAATGTACTTCATACATTCAGCCTCGGGTCACTGTCCTTGATTAGCTCTAATTTTTTACGAACTGTGTATTTGCATTTAGTGTAACCTCATCACTCAGCATTGCTGTTGCAAATTTGCTTCCTAAGTTAAAGTCTGATCTTTTAATTGTTCCAATAACTTTGAAGCCTGCTGTAGTTTTCTTGGACATCGGATTTACCGTCACACCTCTTAATGAAGCGTCCAATGTAACTGGTTTCGTTATGCCATGAAGTGTAAGGTTGCCAGAAACTTTATACTTGTTCTCAGCTAGCTTTTTGACAGACGTACTTTTGAATATGAGCTCCGGATACTTTGCTACGTTAAAAAAGTCTTCCCCCTTTAAGTGAGCGTCTCGTTGGTCGTTCTCTGTATTAACTGACGTCACGTCTGCACGAAGCTCTACCACTGCATCTGAAAAATCATCTTTAGAGGCCGTAATTTTTGAGCTGAAGTTTTTGAACGATCCTTCAACATCACTGATCATCAGATGCGTGATCGAGAAACCAAGCTTGGAGTGGGCCTTGTCTGCATCCCAGGTAAGCGAAGCAATTGGTTTGAAAGCAAAAAGGGCGATAGCAACTACCGCGAATGATAAACTAATTCTTTTCATGTCATTTAAATTGTGTGCAAATATTTAAAATCCAAAAAGATTTCGAATTGATCTATGATAAGAAAAGCAAAGCTGTGCTTATGTTTGTTGCTCATTAGTGTACTCTAATATGAAATCTATCACGTGCTACATTTTAATCCTCTGTTTTCCCTTGGCAGTGCAAGCTCAGGTACCGGATTCTTCAAAGAACACCCGATCTTCAGTATTACAGCCGTATATCATTCCATCCGTATTTGTCAGC
The DNA here is from genome assembly GCA_029851965.1 of Bacteroidota bacterium. Taxonomy (GTDB): domain Bacteria; phylum Bacteroidota; class Bacteroidia; order Sphingobacteriales; family Sphingobacteriaceae; genus Pedobacter. Next base: position 23,486 of record JARKUW010000289.1, read on the forward strand.
TATGGGCTGCTATCTTTAATAGACAAAAGCCCGATCAGAGACTTGGACAGGAGTATAGGTAGCGAAATACAACGAAAGCATCCAACTTCATTCACCAGTATAGACGATGCACTTAGGTATGTTCCTGCTGCAGCTGTATATGGATTAAATCTCGCTGGTATCAAAGGCAAAAGTTCTTTGATAGATGCCACGGGTATATACATCCTGAGTACAGGCATGTCCGGGGTAGGAGCATTAACAATTAAGAGAGTAACCAGGCGGTCCCGACCTGACGGTTCAGACAACCATTCCTTTCCATCCGGTCATGCCACTTCGGCTTTTGCTTCTGCGGAATTCCTTAAGCAGGAATATAAAGATGTCTCGCCGATTTACGGATATGCCGGCTACGGTGTAGCTACAGCCACCGCGGTAATGCGTTTATATAATAAAAAACACTGGTTGAGTGACGTCGTCACCGGTGCAGGAATTGGGATTCTATCAACTAAGGTTGCATACCTTGTATATCCGGAAATTAAGCGCGTGATCTTTGGTAGGGAGTCAACCCGTTATACACTTATCCCATCTTACCAGCAAAAGAGTTTTACATTTTCATTTTCTGCTTCGCTTAAATAAAAAACATTTTATGATTACGTATTTATCCATTTTATCGTAAGTTCTCAACCGTAATTGACTTAAAACGAGCGAAATAAATACTGGAAAATCGTCAATCTGTGGCGCATATTTATTTTGTGGACGAATAAGACTTAACTTTGTATTGTTTTGAAACAGGTACAAAATACTAGTCCCTTCATTTGTGGCAAAATTGTTGCTGTACAGTAGAAAACATTAGAAAAATCCAGAATATGATAAGAAGAATACATGTACTTGAGGATGATAGCGACATCAGGGATGTTATTGAATATTTACTGAAGGATGAGGGATATGAAATACAGCTGTCTTCTTCATTCAGCGAATTGAAGAGCAAGTTGAGGGATTCCTTACCGGATTTATTCTTGGTTGATGTGATGCTCCCTGATGGAAACGGAATTGAAATTTGTGCCGACCTGAAAAATGATATGTTTACCAAACATATTCCAGTAATCGTCATGTCTGCTAATCCGCGAAGCAAACAGTTAAGTACCCAAGCATGTGCAGATGACTACATCAGCAAGCCATTTGATGTTGATGATGTGGTTAAAAGGATTGACCAGCTTTTAGATAAGAAAGGTATACAAGCCAAAACCGATACGACAACGATCAAACCATAAAATACATTTAAAGGAATGTTTTTTTCTTAAACCAAGCGTGGTTTCGTTTGTTGTCAACCACATAATTACCAATACGCCATGAAAAATCAAATTAAATTTCCGCTTACTCTTGACAATTACCTAAGTCCATCTTTAGGTAAACAAGATAAAGTCTTCAATCAGGACCAAGTTCAATACTTTTCTGGTAAAGAAGATAACGGCTTTTCTGATTTGCAGAATCCCCTTAACAACGGGCAAGCAAACTCTAGAAAGAAAGCTAATCCGAGACTGAGAATCCTATAAGGTTCGTAGCTCAGTTATGAAAAAGGTGCCACTTAAAATGGCACCTTTTTTTATGCAATAAAATCAATAACATTTGCGGGACCATGTGCAAGAATCTACTTGCCCTAAGCATCAAGCATTCTTTTCACCCGGGTAAGAAAGTAGTCCAGATCAAATGGCTTATTGATAAAATCATCCGCACAAGCCTCTTCTAATATTGATTTTGATCCCGCATGAGCAGACATGATTATTATTGGAATCTGTTTCGTTTGCTCATTGTCTTTCAGATCCTTACATAAATCTATGCCATTCCCGTCAGGCAACATAACGTCTAAAATAATTAGGTCTACACCATCAATAGTGGACCTGCTATTAAATGAAGTCGCATTCTCAAAAGTCTCTACAATATAATTAGCATCTTCCAAAATATACTCAACAATAAACCTGATGTCACCATCATCTTCGACAATTTGGATGTATTTCTTCATTACTTTGATTTATAACTAACCTCGATATTTAAACGGCAAACAAGACCCAAAAGTTTTAAAAAAGAGCCGTCAAATATATTTAAGGCACATTTAAGCATTTGCTGTGTGTGAATATTTCCTAATTATTATATATTTGAATTTAATTTAAAATTCAAATATGGATAAGTTTACAAAGGTGAAAGAATTGTTGGCTTCTGTTGAGGCAGACGCAGAGAAGTTTTACAGTGCAGGAAATAATGCTGCAGGAACAAGAGTACGTAAAGCAATGCAGGATCTTAAAGTACTTGCCCAGGAAATCCGTACTGAAATTACAGATAAGAAGAACAGCGACAAATAAGCCATGAATTTCAAAAGCAGCCTGCAGGATACAGGCTGCTTTTGCACAATAAAATACTATTTCCCTTCATAAATCATCACACCGGTGTTACCCTCAGCATCAATCCAGGCACGGTGCATACGCGCCGAATTGAAGGATAGACCAATTTCTCCCATCCTATTCACTGCAATAATGCCCATATCTCCAGCTGTATCCCCATTTCTTTCATGAATAACATGATCACAGATCCGCTGCAGTGATCCAGTCATAGTCTCCGTGCACATAGAGACGGTGTGCGCGACAACATTTGTAATTATGAACTCACCATCACCAGTGGACGATACGGCACAAGTGTCATTATTAGCAAAACAACCACCGCCGATTATGCAGCTGTCTCCGATTCTACCTGGAAGTGAACCTGGGATACCACCGGTTGAGGTTGCAGATGCGACATTTCCATGCTTGTCAAGGGCAACTGCCCCAACCGTGCCGTGAATTCGCATTCTCAACAGGTCCTGGCGATGGTCTGATTTACTTCCTTCCAGAAATTCTGCTCTTGAATGTTCGGATATAAAGTAAGCATCCGGTTCAAGAACCACATCCTGCTCTACCGCAAACTCCTTAGCGCCGTAACCCGAAATTAAAACATGATTCGTCTTTTCAAGTACTTTTCTGGCGAGAGACACTGGATTCCGGACATTTCTTACCATGGATACAGCACCTGCCTTGCCCGCGCTTCCATCCATGATCGATGCGTCCATTTCTACTTCGCCGTTTAGGTTAAGTGCAGATCCATGTCCCGCATTAAAAAGTCCATTGTCCTCCAAGGCCATTACAGCCTGTTCAACAGCGTCAAGAGCCGTTCCACCGGCTTCAAGTACCCGATGACCACGTTCCATTGCTTCCTTCAATCCAGCTTCATACGCTGCTGCGTGCCTCTTTATGAAATCTGAATCAGGACCAGCTCCTCCACGTATTACAATTGCTACTCTGCTCATACAAACATCTATTTTAAACGGCACTGGTGTTCCAATGCCGTCTTATAAAGCTGCACAGCAGATTATTGTTTTTACAATTCTACATTTGCGATGTTGCAACCGCCAGGGAATGCTGTAATCCCAGGTGACTGCTCTATTTAGCTGTTAACAATGTAATTTCCACCCTGCGGTTTACCAGGCGGCCTTCCTTTGTTTTATTATCAGCAATCGGCTTTGTGTCTCCAAGTCCTGCGGTTTTGATTCGCTGTCCGTCTATGCCTAAGGTGACCAAATAGTTTTTTACGGATACTGCCCGTTTTTCCGACAGCCAAAGGTTGTATTCTGACGTTCCTGTCTTATCGGAATGACCTTCTACTAAAATGTCACGGCTTTTATCTTTTTGTGCAATAACTTTTGCTACGTCAGCTATACTCTTCGATGAACTTTCATTCAGGTAAGAAGAATTCGTTGGGAACAGAATTTCCGAGCTAAAGGTGAACTTAATGCCTGCGGAAGTTCGTTCTACCTGGTTCTTAGGCAGTTCTTTCTTAATACTGTTTAGTTCTGTGTCCGTTTCAACTCTAGGTGCTGACTTCTGGACAACGGCTTTCTTAGTTTTGCATGAGGCCATCAGTATAACGAACATAGCGAGGACGAGGGTAGATCTTTTTATCATTTGTGCGAATGGTTTGATAAGCTAAACTAACAGTTTTTATTTAATACCGAAAATTTTTTAGTTAATGCTATATCACTGGGAGGGAAGCCCGCTTGCTTCGATTTAGATGTACCTAAACGGCAAACCCTCAATCCATCAGTTTTGATCCGCAGTGTGCGCAATAGCGATCACCGCCACTATGAATCGGGAAGCCGCAGGCCGGACATTTCCTTTTTGCTTCTTCAGTTGCTCTGGCCATCTCTACGGAAACAATCCCGGTAGGCACAGCTATAATGCCGTAACCAATGATCATGAGTATACTGGCCAGAAATTGTCCCAAAGCGCTCTGCGGAGAAATATCTCCATAGCCCACTGTGGTGATGGTCACAATCGCCCAGTAAATCGACACCGGAATACTTGTAAACCCACTCGCATCTCCTTCTACGACGTACATAAGGGTTCCAATTATGGTCACCAGCGTCACCACACTTGCCAGGAACACAACAATTTTATACATACTCGCTTTCAGCGCATTCTTTAGCACATTCCCCTCAGACATGAACCTGCTTAACTTCAGAATCCGGAAAACCCGCAACAAGCGGAACGCACGTATGACAACCAGATAGTGCGTCCCAACGAAAAACAAACTGATGTAAGTTGGCACAATGGCAATCAGGTCAATGAGGCCATAGAACGAGAAAATGTATTTGATGGGTTTATCACTGCTGTATATGCGCAGTGCGTATTCCAGAGTAAAGAGGACGGTGAATACCCATTCCGCCGTATGGATCAGCATGCCATGATTTGCCCGAAGGCTGGCTACGCTTTCCAGAAAGACAGAAAGAATACTTAGCGAGATCAGAACGAGCAAAATCAGATCGAACAACCTTCCCGCTGGCGTATCTGATCGAAAGATGATCACGTATATTTTTCTCCTTAAAAGGTCATTGGCTCGCTTTTCCATTTATGCTCAAATTTATTAGAAAGTGTGCAAAGTACCACATCAGAACAGAAGTTTGAGGCCCTAACGGATATTTTCATCAGATGGCATAGCGATCCTTTTGATAATTCCAGAAATCCTAGTTAAACTTGCTGTATACGTGTTGTTATTGTTGATCCCGAATCACAACAGCATAGCTGAGCAATATCATTTTTCCATCCGACTTTACCTGCCGATGGCTATCTTCGCGTCATGAATAGTGCAACGACTACAAAAAGCATTGCTGAAACAACGGTATTCCCCATACTTTTCGCAATCAGTTTTTCACACCTCCTTAACGATACCATCCAATCTCTCATTCCTGCAATCTATCCGGTGGTAAAGGAAAGCTATCAACTCACGTTTACGCAGATCGGGCTCATTACGCTAACCTTTCAGATGGCTGCTTCCTTGTTCCAGCCTTTTGTTGGTATGTACACGGATAAAAAACCACAGCCTTACTCATTAGCAGCAGGGATGACATTTACGCTTATCGGTCTGGTCACGTTGTCGCTATCATCAGGCTTTTACATGATGTTATTGTCTGTAGCCCTTGTTGGCACAGGATCTTCGATCTTTCATCCGGAAGCATCCCGAATGGCCCACGCGGCATCAGGTGGCAGGCGCGGACTGGCGCAATCGATCTTTCAACTCGGTGGAAATTTTGGAAGCTCCCTCGGACCATTACTTGCAGCATGGATCATCGTTCCCTACGGGCAATTCAGCGTGATATGGTTTTCGATCATCGCCCTGCTCGCCATTCTAATCTTAAGCAGGGTAGGCAATTGGTACAAGGGATATGTAGCCACACTGCGCGCAAAAGCAAAATCCAATAGTTCCGGAGCAGCCCACGCATTTTCCAGACGGCAGGTGATCTTTGCGGTCAGCATTCTATTGATTCTCATCTTTTCGAAGTATTTCTACATGGCAAGCCTGACAAGTTACTTTACATTTTATGTGATTGACAAGTTCCAGGTATCCGTTCAAACCTCTCAGGTTTACCTGTTTATATTCCTGGTTTCCGTTGCTGCTGGTACCTTAATTGGTGGTCCTGTAGGTGATAAGTTTGGCCGTAAATATGTCATTTGGTTTTCTATTTTGGGTACAGCACCTTTCGCGTTGCTGCTGCCATATGCCAACTTATTCTGGACGGGTGTCCTCATTGTACCAATAGGCATCATCCT
>JARKUW010000012.1 GCA_029851965.1 Bacteroidota bacterium
AAAAGCCCATGAGCCGGGGTAAATGCACCATCATCCAGGTGGAGAAATAACTTTTATCATTTATCCGGCTCTGCCAGGCGACAGCCCTTGACGTGTACCAGATAATGAAAACATAAAAGTAAAGGGCACACAGGAGGTAGGAGCGGGTGTAGACGTCTAATGCTTCCGAGGCTTTGACCAGAATATCGGTACTCTGCGGCAATGCCCATAAACACACCGTAAGAAAGATGATCAGGATCAGGTTAAGCAGATACAGTTCAATCACTTTTAGATTGGCACTGAAGCGCACAAGTATATCTCTATTGAGTTTCATGCTGCAGATCGTTAAGCATATTACACCAGCGGAAGGTCTGGTGAATTAAAGATAAGGATAAGTTTAAAGCGTGCCTTTATTTTCTGATAGCCAAATACAATCCGGTCTTTTTTCTTTAACTTCAAGGGTGTAAACAAATACCGTTAATATGTACTTTCAGGCATTTACCACGAGGAACCTGCTGATCTTGTTGCTTATTCCGTTGCTGACATTTTCGGCATGCCGTGTTCAACTTGTGGGTGCATACGACGAGAAAGTTGACGAAGGTATACAAAAGGTCGCACGGGAACTTTCTACGTTGCTGGTGACTGTAGAAAGCAATTTAGACGACAACAGAGCCAAGGAGAATGCGTACGAAAAATTCAGGGATTCATATGTCAGCATTCTTGCGGAGGTGCAGATCCTGGACTTGAGGACGCGATCACTTCCAAAGTATGAGAAGGTCACCGGGATGGTGGTTGCCCTGAGGCAGAACATCAAAGACCTGGAAGCACTTCATAAGATTGGCTTTACCAACAAAAGCGTGGTAAAAAGCGCAGGAACGCTCATTGAGACGTCCCTTGTCGGTGTACTTACCGCCCAAAATGCATTGAAGAGACAACAGGCAAATTAGACGTAATATTTTTCCAGATGGCTGAGTTAAATTTTAAAGAGATACTGGAAGGCATGCTGAAGGCAGGGAAGACTGTGCTTTCTGACGACTGGCCGGATGTTGCCGATATTGCGACCTCGTCTTTCAAGACTTTGGCGCTTACATTAACAGAGATCGGGACCATGAAGAATAGCGGTGTAATATCTGAAGAGCAAGCAAGGCTGTTGCTCAACATGCATAAGAATACTGCCCGAATTATCCTTCTTTCTGTGAAAATCAAAAAAGAACTGAAGGCAGAAGCAGCCATAAACGCAGCACTTGATGCGATTAAGATTCCTGTGAATGCCGCTGTAGGCTTCGACCTCCTTTAAACGTGATCTTTTTACGTTTATGATCAGGGTCTTGCACCAGATTTCAGTCCGGAGATTCCGGTAACCACTTCCTCTTCTGTGTCGCCATCGGCTTTCGAGCGCTTGCTTTTCTTCTTCTTCTTGTCTCCTCCGCGCATTTGCTCCTCCATAAATTCATCATACTGGGCCAACTGCTCTCCTTTAAGAATGTTTTTGATGCTGGTGGTGGTTTCGTTCTGAAGACGGTAAATTCTGGCAACATCATCCTCAATTGGAAGTCCCGCCTGCTGCTTCTTTGACAGGGCCAGCTGTGCCTTGTACAAATCCAGTGTATAGTTATAGATGATATTCCTTTGGGTTGGATTCAATGTCATTTTCTTGCTTAACGCGTCTATGTTCTTGGTTGCAAGTTCCGTGGCTGTCGGCATTTTCTGCGCTGCAGCACCGAAGGTAATGCCCAGAAATAACAGTAAAAGTAATCCGTAATGTTTCATCCGTTTATGTTCGTTTTGGTGACTATAATGCTTGTTGAATTTTGATGCAATTTATAAATTATTCCGCATAGTTGCTGAGTCTTCATGCGCAACATTTTTGTACAACAGGATTTTGGATGGAGCGGAACAAGCGGTGCAACGCTGTTTAAAAAGTTTGAACCAATGCGGGTGTGAAATGTTATTAGAGAACATTTAAATAGTAGATTATGGCAGTAGTTGAATTTATTTCAGAAAACAACAGGGAAGACCTATATGGGCATCAATTTGGCCGGGAAACCTCCATTGATACTTTGACATCAGCAGTTGATCCGTCAGATGACGACTTTGACGATGATGATTTTGATGACGATGATGACCTCAATACTGGTGATGAACACATGGGTATTGATGAAGAGGGTGCCGAGGTAGATTCTGATGATCAGGTTTGATCACTTGCAACCATCCGCAGAAAACAGTTTAGCATGTTCGCGCTAAACTGTTTTTTCGTTATCAGGGTTTACGATCGTTTTAATGACATGGTCAAGTTCCTTCGCACTGTCGCTGATCATAGCGGAAATGCTTTTCACTGAAGGATCCAGGTCCATAGCATCGAGGAGCTGGCTAAGTCCGACGATGTTGGCAATCGGCTTACGCACCACATGGGACTGCGTGTATTTTATATGCGATAAAGTTAGTTTCGCATCGTTAAGCGTATCTTTTGTGCTTTCCAGTTCTGAGGTGGTTTTTTGGAATTCCGTAATGTCATGTCCCAGGCAGAAGACTCCTGAAGGCGCATTGTTTACATCGAACATCGCTTTATATTCCCATTGGGTGATGATAAAACCGCCCTTGCCATCATGCTTCCGGATGATTGCCGGAAAAAGACTGTCGGGATTCCTGAAGCACTGTTCGGATACTGTTTTGCAAATCTCCAGATCATCCGGATGCATGGTAACCGCATAGTTCTGACCGATCAATTCTCCGTGAATCTGATCGAATTCTGAACTGTAGCGTTTGTTCAGGTAGGAATAGGTGCCATTCATATCCACCGAAATCAAGTAGAATATCGTGGAATTGTCAAGCAGTTTTTTTGTTTCTTCAAAACTCGGCATAGGGCATGTGGAACTGAGTGCAAATATCTAATAAATTCCTTCTAATGGGTGGGATTTGGCAAAATTACAGGTCATGCATGAACTCCCAGGCACTATGGTAGGCCTCATGGCCCGCGGCATAGGTAATCAATTCGGAGTAGAATGGCAAACGTGATAGTGTTGCACCATCACCTACAACAATAAGCTTTCTTCTGGCCCTTGTCATCGCGACGTTCATCCTTCGGATGTCAGTTAGGAAACCGATTGATCGTTCGTCGTTACTCCTAACCAGGCTCAGGCAAACAATATCCCGTTCCTGCCCCTGAAAACTATCTATGGTATTGATCGTGATGTGGTTGGAATATGCCGCCAACATCGGGTAAGCAGGCTGCAACTCCTTAAGCACACGAATTTGCAGCTGGTAAGGGGAAATGATTCCGATGGAGGGAAAATTATCTGCGGTATAGTGGGTGCTTAATTGTTCCAGATAATGGTTCAAATGCCGCATCAGAAAAGTGGCTTCCTCTGGATTGCTCAGGCTGGTGCCTTCGGTTTTTTCTTCAAAGGCACATCCTGCGGTATCTACAAACTGAAGCGGCAGGTCGCCCGCAAACAAGACTTGCTCTGCAATTGTGTCGTGTGCCTTGAGCCGTTCGTTGTAAAACACTTTGGAAGAGTAGCCCATGATCATGTTGTGCATGCGGTATTGTTCCTCCAGGAGCGTGACGGCTTCGGGATACATGGAGACACATTTTTCAAATAATGTTGTACTTAAGCCTGCTTTTGCGGCCTCGACCGACTTTATTGTCGGGGGCAGCTGGCAATGGTCACCTGCAAAGACGACCTTCCTGGCCTTTACAATGGGAATCCAGCAAGCGGGTTCAAGCGCCTGCGCAGCTTCATCTATCACAACGGTGTCGAATTCCAGGTCTCTGATCGTATAATGGTTTGGGCCGGCGAGGGTTGCGGTGATCACCTGCGCACCGGAGACAATCTGATCCATAATGTACTGCTCCGTTTCGCCAACCTCCTTCATAATTTTGCGGGCTTCGTTAAAGAGTGCTTTTCGTTGCTCCTGTTCCGCCCGTCCGAAGTTCCGTTTGTATTTATGGGCCATGTTTTTAAACTCGGCGGCCTGTTTCTTAAGTGTACGCACAGACTTCATGCTTTCGTGAACACTCATTTTGCTGTCCAGAGTGAGGCTAAGCATTTTTGGAGACACCCGTGCAGGATTACCGATCCGGACGACACGAAGTCCTTCATCGTCCAGTTTCTCCGTCAGCAAGTCTACAGCTGTGTTACTGGGCGCAACGACCAGCACCTGCTTGTTGTCCTGATGGATTATTGCTTTGATAGCCTGGATCAATGTTGTCGTCTTTCCTGTACCCGGGGGACCGTGCACAATCGCCAGGTCATTTGCAGAAAGGATCATGTTCACGGCCCGCTGCTGCGATTCATTCAGGGTGGAAACGGGATAGTTGCCGCTTGCCGGATTGAAGCCCGGACGGCTGTTTCCCGTCAGGATCTTCACCAGTTTTGCAGATGGATGTTCGGAGCTGCTGCATGTGTCTGCAACTTTCAGGGCATGCTCCATTTCAGTGTAGGTATTGTTGTCGAACAGCAAGTCTGTACCAAGTTTGCCATCGCGTGTCCAGTCTGGTAACTCATCGGTTCGGAGCGAGATCTTCATCAGGTTTCCGGAGATGTAAGATATTGTTCCTTCTATATGATCCACGGCAGCTGCATGGTTGGAGAATAACCTTACAGATGATCCGCTGCGAAACTGGTGCGTCAGTTCCTGATGGGTCGTACGTTCGATTTCGACCGTCAGGTAGTCGCCGCGTCCAATTTCTGAGCCCCGTATCGCAACCGGATACCAGGAGAGCCCGTTGTTCCTGCGTTCTGCAACGGTAGTGCTCGAGGTAAGATCCTGATATAACCTGAAATCCTCGCGTTGTTCTATCTTTAAAAGTGCAGACAGTTCTTTAAAATACTCCATTGGCGGCAAAGTTATTCAAATGTCGCTGATCCAATAGACAAATCTCATCCGATGGCGACCTCGGCTTTGGGAATCTCCACTCAATGTTTCCCGTATAAAAGTGTAAAGAATCTATCCGCGTGCTTACCAGGGTTATCGCAGGGATGCACGGGCCAGTTCAGGGTAATTGGTGTTTGGGTTTCGAATGGAAGCTCATGTGGCACAATCTGCAAAAGCCTTGGAGGGTCTTTATCTCTGAAATACATCATGGAAGATCGGCTATGCAGTTATTTAAACCTAAAAAAAATCAGAATACCTGATAGCGGGACTGTAACTACCTGCTTTTTGGCGAGTTATCCGGTTCAAAATCCGTACAAATTGAGCAATTTACGTTCGTATATTAGCACAATAGACTTTAAGTTAAGTTTCGCGGATCATTCTTGATGAAATTCAGTGTTTACGTTTATAGATTTTCGCACAAGTCCGGCAGGTTTAAGTCCCCTTTGTACAGAGAGGGGGTTGACGGTACAGAAATTGCCTTATTATCTGTGTTAAGAAGAGAAATTAATGATTTTGAGGGTACATGGCGTTATTTAGGAAAAGGTACAATTTAGCACTGTGAATATTTGAGTAATCTATTCCACAGTTGTGAAAAGAACTGCACGAGATTCACAAAGGTAACACGAAAACACGAAGCATTATTTGAGGATTATAAAACACATTTATAAAAATTTAAATTGACAGATCTTATGCAAATTCATCACGGACAAATCTTAGAAAGGGTAGTTAGAAGGAATGGACACTCGATAAGTGACGTTGCCCGCCTGACCAATGTAAACAGACGATCGGTTTACAACTGGTTCAATCAGCAACACCTTAAGCCGGAAATTATTTATCGGATAGGCTGTGTAATTGATCACGATTTTTCTGTTGAGCTTCCCCATCTTTTTACGCCTGAGGATTTCAAAAAGGATTTAAAGAAGAGTTCGGCAGTGACTTACAACACAGATCAGCCGGAGGATGCATACAGCAAGCATTACTGGAAAGATAAATACATCGACCTTCTTGAGCGATACAACAGTTTGCTTTCCGATAAAGTTGCCTTGGGTATTGCGGGTGTTCTTTGTGTTGCACAATCCGCAATGTTTTAATTCTAACCTTCCTCGTGGGCTGAACTTAGGGGATTTTTTTCCCCGGAACAGATTTTTACGCCCCGCATGGGAAACGTACTTGATTGAATATGGTTAAAGTTTACTTTTAGGAAGTTTAGGAGAAAGCTCATTATATTTGTAGCGGATTAAGTTTGTCCGCTGTCATGTTCCATCTCCCTGCTGAAGTAAGTAATATTGTAAAGGTCCTTCCAATTCCTCTTGCGGTTCTGGATAAGGACCTTCGGTTTGTGGCATTCTCCGAAAAATGGGTGTCACATTATA
>JARKUW010000014.1 GCA_029851965.1 Bacteroidota bacterium
CACATCCAACACACCGTCTATGTGGGTGTCGTGTGCGCTTGGTGTGCGCTAGGTCTCTGGTTGGTCTGCACACGTCCCAACCCTCTCTTCCACCTGCCTGCGCTTAGGAGGCCCGAAAACATCATCCTGTATTTAACGTTTAGGTACGTATAAGTTGTACTTTTGAAATCTTAAAAACACATTATGGAGAAAACCCAATACAGCATATTCGAAACAGAGTTAAAAGTCCGCCCCGACGATATAGACATGTTCAATCATGTTCACAACAGTAAATATTTCGACTATGTGCTTGCCGCGCGGTACGAACAAATGGAGCTGTTCTACAAAATGCCCATGGAAGACTTCTTAACCAGTGGCTTTGGCTGGGTAGTGCGCACCGCATATGTAGATTTCAAAAGGCCGATGATCCTGGGTGATGTCGTGAAAGTCCGTACGGGGATCCTGACGATCAATGAAAAAGGCTGCAGGGTACAGTTTGAAATGGAAAATGTCCGTACCAGGAAAATTGCGGCAGATGGCTGGTTTGATTACGTGATGATTGATACGAAAACGGGTAAAGGCTGCAAAGTAAGTGCCGGCATGATCGAGGCCTATAGTATATAAAAGGCATTTACTTTAAACTTTTTAGGCCTACTTCTTATTTTAATAGTAAAAACGATCATCATTATGGCTCAAACCAGACGTACCCTGAAGTTTTTGTTTTTTATCCTTCCATGTATCTGCATAACAAATTCCACTTTCGCGCAGACCGATACCAGCGGCACCTTGCCGCCCCCAGATCAGAAAAATATTGTAAAGCTGAATGTTGCCGCATTGTTCGTGAAAAACTTCTCTTTTCAATATGAGCGTGCATTGACCGAAAGGACATCATTCGCACTGGGTTTGCGGGTGATGCCGAAATCCGGATTGCCGCTAAAATCACAGATCGAAGATTTGACCGATGACCCGGGCACCTGGAGAAACGCGAAGAACCTGCGTACAGGCAACTTCTCCATTACACCTGAATACCGGTATTACTTTGGTAAAGGCGTTTTTAATGGCTTTTACCTGGCGCCTTTTGTAAAATACACCAATTATACCGCAGAGCTGCCCTTCGAGTTCGACGTGACCAACCCGGTAACCAATACAACCACAACGGAGATGATCCCCCTGGAAGGAAGTGTAAACACCTACACCGGTGGTCTTCTGATTGGGGCGCAGTGGCAACTTAGCAAAGTGCTGTCGCTGGACTGGTGGATTCTTGGTCCGAATTACGGTGCTTCGAACGGGCATATAACCGGGCAACGCGCGTTGAATGTCTATGAGCAGCAATACCTGCGTAATGAACTGGAAGACCTTTATCCGCCGCTTACCAAAACCAGCTATACCGTAGATGAGAATGGTACGGAGGTCGACTTTAAAGGTGGTTGGGCAGGTGTACGCGCCGGGCTATCGCTAGGCATAAGGTTTTAACAACCTTATGCCAGAGACTTCATAACTACCCTATCGTCTCCTTAATCACCTTTGTATAGAAGTCATTTAGCTTCATGCCCATGGCAGCAACCTGCTGAGGAATAAAGCTCGTTGCCGTTTGACCGGGAATGGTGTTGATCTCAATAAAATAAAAATCACCTTCATCTCCGGAAAGAATGAAATCGATACGGACAACTCCCCTGCAGTTCATTTTCTGGTAAACTGCAGCAGCAATTTCCGCAACGCGCGCGCGGGTCTCCTCTTTTAGAGACGCCGGAGTGGTTTCAGTGGCTACGCCGGGCGTATATTTCGCTTCGAAATCAAAGAATTCTTTGCTGGTCTCTACTTCGGTAATGGGCAGCACGGTAATTTTACCATCCAGCTTTACCACACCAACTGTAAACTCCCGTCCGGATATAAACTCTTCAATCAACACCTGCTTGTCTTCCTTAAAAGCTTTATCGATGGCATTCTTGAGATCAAACTGGTTGGTTACCTTGCTCATTCCGATACTGCTGCCGCCGTTGTTGGGTTTCACGAAATAAGGCAGTGTAAGGTTCTTTTTGATGTGTTCGAGGTTGTAATTTCCCTGATCGAAAAGCTGGAAGGACCTTGCTACATTCAGATTCGGAATGTCCTGAACGATCGCTTTCGTATAGCCTTTATTCATGGTGATTGCCGATGTCAGCGCATCACAGGTGGTATACGGAATCTGCAGCATATCGAAATATCCCTGTAGCTTTCCGTCTTCGCCAGGCGAGCCGTGGATGGCGATAAACACACCCTCAAATGTGATCTTTCTGCCCTTCATTGTAATGGAAAAATCATTGCGGTCTACCTCAACCTTTACAGAGTCGGCAGGCTCGTAGAACCAACCCTGTTGCGTTAACATGATCTTATATACTTCATACTTATCGTGATCCAGATTCTGGGCTATAGTTGCCGCACTCTTCACAGAAATAACCCATTCTCCAGTTGTACCTCCGGTAAGCAACGCTATTGTTTTTTTCATTCGTCTTTGTAGTTTATTAATTAGGATCGGATCATAACCGGCTGCATTCTGTTCAGGACAGCTGATTTTAATGCATTCATCAGTTCCGATTGTCGTCCGTTATGAAGCGATCTCGTGTTGTATTTTGCAAGCAATAATCTATTGGTGGGTACACCGGCAGGTCTATTTGCGTGCTGACCAAAAATAGAAATTCCCCTGCCTAAATAATTTTAATTCCTATAAAATATTTTTTTAGCCTAAATTTGATGAAAATACACCGCATAAGAACACTCAATGGCCAAATTCATAGCTTATCTTAAAACTAAATCCTTCCGAAGAAATATTCTTGCAGCGGCCTTAACCGTTGCTGCCTTACTGATGATCGCCTACTTTAGTTTAAGATATTACACCAAACATGGCGAAGGTTTGAATGTGCCTGCATTAAAAGGACTTTCTTTTTCGCAGGCAGTTACCAAGCTGGAAGAAGCAGGTTTACGTTATGAAGTGGATTCCGTTTACATCATGGACAAACCTCCGGGAGTGGTTATCGACCAGGATCCGGATGCCAATACATTTGTAAAGGGCAACAGAACCATATACCTGACCATCAACAAGGGCTCTGCACCAGATGTCAAGTTTCCGGATATCGAGTTTAAGTCACTTCGGGAAGTACAACCGCTATTGGAGGGTTACGGGCTTAAGGTTGGCGATACGACCTATAAATCAGACGTAAGCCGTGATGTGGTATTAAGCGCAGCTTTTGGCGGACAGGAGATCAAGGCGGGCATGACCTTACCGAAGGGCTCCAGAATTGATCTTGTTTTGGGAGACGGAAGAGGCAATGAGGAGGTAGATATACCCGCATTAATCGGCCTTACGCGTGATGAAGCGAGGTTCTCTTTAAGGGGCTCCAACCTCGCCCTGGGAACAATCACCTATGAAGGGGAAATTACGGACACGGCAAATGCGGTGATCATCATGCAAACGCCAAGCCTGACAGACTCGGTGACGAAAGTAAAACTTGGCACGCCGATTAATATTGTTCTGTCTAATCAATAAACACAGCAACTACAATGGATAACGAAAACAAAACCATACCGGGCAAGCAAAAAGCCATCATTATAACCATTCTGCTTTTAATGCTGATCGGAATTTTCTTCGGCATGCGTTTTTACAAGACTTACTTTTCGGGCAACATCTTAAAAGACAACAGTTATATCTACGTAAGAACCGGCGGAACCGTTGAATCGCTGTACAAGGAGCTGGAAAGCGGTGGTTACCTTAAAGACATCGAATCTTTTAAGCGTGCGGCAGAAAAGATGGACCTGGCAACAACCTTGAAGCCGGGCCGCTATAAACTGACCGGCGGATTGAACAACCGTACCCTGATCAATAAAATCAAAGCGGGAAATCAGGACGCCGTAAACCTGAAGTTCCAGAACCTCAGGAGGAAGGAAGATTTCGCAGGATATCTGGCCAAGCAACTGGAGCCTGATTCGGTATCCTTCATAAAACTACTGGACTCTACCGAGATTGTGGAAAGTCTTGGATTTAACAAAGAGAACATTTACACGATGTTCATTCCGAACACCTACGAAATGTATTGGAATACGCCTGCAATAGATTTCATCAAGAAGATGAATGCGGAATACACCAAGTTCTGGACCGAGGAACGGAAGAAAAAGGCCGAAGCCCTGAACTTAACGCCTATACAGGTGTCGATCCTGGCGTCGATCGTTGACGGGGAAGCCATATTCGATAAGGAAATGTCAACCATTGCCGGTCTCTATCTAAACCGCTTAAGTAAGGGTATAAAATTGCAGGCCGACCCCACCGTAATTTTTGCTAACAATGATTTTACAGTAAAACGGGTGACTTACGACCTGCTGCAGATCGAATCTAAATACAATACCTATAAATATGCGGGTCTGCCTCCCGGCCCCATCATGATGCCGAGCATAAAAGCCATTGACGCCGTTCTGAATAAAGAAGACAACAACTATCTGTATATGTGCGCCAAGGAAGATTTTTCCGGCTATCACAATTTCGCAGAAACCAAGGCGCAGCACGAAATCAATGCTGACAAGTACAGACAAGCGTTAAACGACAGAAAAATTTTCAGATAATGTATAGCCATAGCACTAAGATCCGGGTACGATACAGTGAAACCGACCAGATGGGCTACGTCTACAATGGAAACTATGCACAATATTATGAAGTTGGCCGGGTAGAGATGCTTAGAAGCATCGGGATGACCTACGGCTCCATGGAGGAGTCGGGCGTGATGATGCCCTTGCTGGAGCTGAACAGTAAATTTATCAAGCCGGCCTTTTACGACCAGGAGATTACCATCAAAACGACGGTTAAGGAGCGCCCGGCTGTACGTATCTACTTCAGCTACGAGCTTTTCAATGAGGCTGGGGAGCTCATCAACCTGGGTGAAACGACACTGGTTTTTTTCGACATGGTGAAGAAAAGACCATGCGCACCTCCGAAGAACTTCATGGATCGGATGCTTGAGTATTTTTAAGTATTTTTGACCTATGGAGTGGGTGCATAAACAGTTGCTGAGGGTACGATATTATTCTTTATTCATTGAATGGACTAAAGTCTATGTCTTACCTGGATTTAGCCCGTTGCCGGTCTATACGGTATTGACCTTTTTCTTTTCCGAGATTCAAAAAGACTCCCTGTTCGACCGGGCCTCTTCTCTGGCCTATAATTTCATGCTCGCCATATTTCCAGGCATCATCTTTCTTTTTACGCTCATCCCCTTTTTGCCGGATGGATTTCAAAACGAGCTGATGTCTTTGATCTCGCTCATTTTGCCCGACAAGGCGTTTGATGCTTTTCAAAGCACGATAGAAGACATCGTAAAGATTCAGAATGGAAAATTGCTTTCCGTGGGTTTCGTGCTGTCGCTGATATTTGCCACCAATGGCGTTCATGATTTGATGATGGCTTTCAACAGGTCGTCGTTGATCATAGAGAGCCGTAGCTGGCTGAAGAGACGGCTGATCGCTACATTACTCACCTTAATCATTTCGTGCTCTATAATCATCTGTATCGGCGCCATGACGGCAGGTGAGTTTGCGCTGACGTACATCAAGAACGTCCTGCACATTAAGGGTAATCTTACTTATTATGCGATTCAGCTCACCAGATGGGCGCTACTCGGCACATTGTATTTCGTCACCATCTCCATATTGTACCGCTACGGACCAGCAAATCCAAAAAAATGGAAATTCTTCAGTGCAGGATCCTGGCTGGCTACGGTGCTGGCCTTTCTAACCATCTGGGGTTTTTCATTTTACATCAACAACTTCGGTTCATACAACAAATTGTACGGATCCATTGGTACATTGATCGTCATAATGATCTGGTTGTACCTGAATTCTTTGATTCTTTTGGTGGGTTTCGAGCTAAATGCGAGTATTGACCTGTCTCAAAGAAGCGTTAAAATCATCAAAACGAACTTCAACATGTTCAAAAAGGACGCTCCCGTTGACGATAAACTACAGCGGTAAAACTTTTTCTCTCTAATTTTTAAGCACTTATCTGCTTTTTCAGAAAAAAACAAAATCATTATTTGCAGATTCAAGCGGTATTTGTACTTTTGTCGCGGAGAGTTGGCAGAGTGGTCGATTGCGGCAGTCTTGAAAACTGTTGACTGTTACAGGTCCGCGGGTTCGAATCCCCCACTCTCCGCTAAAC
>JARKUW010000036.1 GCA_029851965.1 Bacteroidota bacterium
CACTAAGGTAATCACCACTGATTCGCAGCAGGCCTGAAGCCAGCAACCGCAATACGGCCCGAGCAGGCATGTTAAAATCAGCAAATCCACGCAGTGTTGTGGTAGTCACATCGGCATGGCTTCCATCGGGAAGCAAAGGATGCTCAATTGGAGCACTGCTGTCCACCCGCTCCTGTTCGTAAGTCAGGCAAATATTTCGCAACATACCAGGGCCGTAACTTCCAATGATATTACCGGTAAGTTGGCCGGAAGCATTGGCATTCAGGTCAACCCACCCATAACAACCAAGCGGAACAGGATGTCTCCAGAGGGTTCGGTCAAACCGCAAGGGGTTGAAGAGGCTTCGTGAAGCAGATGCCCTGGGGATTAATTCCTGGTCGGGCAGTGAAAGCAGGCAACCTGGCCTTTGTCGTCGGGCATCGGGTGCCGGCTGGGGTGCCACTTCCGGCGCTACCATATTGGGCACTACATCAACATGTACTGTGCGTTGGCCCCGGAGAAGGGATGCAGGGTTCGTCTGACCAGCTCTAATCCTGTACCGAAAACGAAACCCACCCGGCGGCTGTCCGGGGACCTGCGGGCTAAGACTAAAGTTATTGCCGCTAACGGTGACATTGGTTTCGTAAGCTCCCTCCGGAACACTACAAGAATCCATTTGGTAAACGTGAGATCCCGTAGCCGTATCCAGCCGAAGTAGCATACTTGTACAGGAAACGACAATACGGATAACCCCCTGACTAACGTCCGGAATTTCCTGAGTAAAGCTACCGGTGTCTGTTGTTCGCGAACCTGGAGGAGTTGCCGCTGTAACGGGCAACCCTCCTCCTACAGGGGAATCGGGGACCGGGGCTGGAGCGGGCTCGGCATCCAGGTCACGCTTCTGAACCCGCCTGTCTGTTGTATCCCTTTGTTGAATGGCATGTGTCAGTTCATGTGCAAGTAAATTCTTGCCATCAGATGTTGCAGGAGAAAACTTTGAGGAATTAAAATAGATGTCATTTGCAACGGTAAAGGCTTGTGCATTCAATTCACCCGACATTTCCGTCGCATCAGATCCGGTATGAATTCTCACATCGGTAAAGTCAGCACCGAAACGACTCTCCATAAAGCTTTTTGTCGATGGCGGTAATACAGCCCCTACTCCTTTTGAGGACTCGATCTTGTTTCCTATGGACTCACTTGCGGCTGAACCGCCTTCTGTTTCTTTTCTTTGGATAAACGGAATCGATGGTCTTCTTTGCAGCGGCTCTTCTTCTTCGCAATGGGCACATTTGCGCTGGACGAAAGATTGCTCAGGTATGTTCGTGACTTTGTCTGCCATTGCATCGGCTTCGTCTTCCAGCGGGTCGTCTGTTGAGCCTACGACTAATTTTCGTTGAATTGGAATCCCCTGAAGCAGATTCAGATCAATATCCTGGTTCTGCATTTCCGTTTCCGGCGATACGGTAGCCTGTGCGGATGCCTGCTCAGATTTATTTTCTATGGAAGCATATTCTGCCATAAATCACGATAAAACCTTATTTCTTGTGTAGCATCCAGTATTAAAAAATGATGTTTAGATCGTTGCGACGGCACACTGACTATAGAGGACACCGCAAGATTGCTTACGGTATTATAAGTTAGCGAAAAAACAACTCGAAAACAAGCCCTTTTTGCTTCCCAGGTATTCCTTATCATGTGCGTTGTTTTCCTCAGTTTGCCTGGCTTAAAGGATGAAGATCCGTTCGCTGGAAGCACACTGTCGGTAAATCTTGAGATCGCAGCTGCAGAAATATCCAATGGCGTACATTTCCTGAATAAAATCACGCATAGCACGCGTGCGCATGCCCATGGTACAACTTTGGGATCAAAAGTGCCAAGACGATCTCTTTTTATTTTAACATAGTTTATTTAGATAAGAGGCTGTATCCTAAGTGATGATACAGCCTCTTTGTTTTCGTATGTACCTTATGGCTTTCTTAGGACCATATTACTAAGCATAACGGTGTACACTTTGTTAGCGGCATCATAAGTAACCGAATAGTTCTTTGGATAATAGCCTTCACGCTGAACTTTAGGCTGCTGTTTAATGTCATCATTAAAGTTTTGTTTGGATTTGAAATACTCAATGGTGATCATCGGTTCATGGAAAATGAACTGACCGTCGTAGCTGCCATACACGAAGGTGCGATCGAAAGGCTGCCCGTTAAACTCTTTTGATGTGATATCACTGAAGTGTTTACCCATCATTGGCACACCGCCCGGTGTAGCCTGGTAACTTGGGGGAATGAATTCCGCCGCAGGCAAGAGTTCCATTTTAGGACCGTTCTCGATCATCATTTGCTCGCTCTCCGGAATCATGTAAAAGTGAATGTCAAAGTGTGGTTTGTCATAAATTCCCGGAGGCTCGTGTCCCATTGGCTGATAGTCGACAGAGATGTGATCCACCAGTGTACCGTGGTTTTGAGGCACTGGAATGAGCACCGTCGCCATTTCATCCGGCAAATTGTTTAATGCGTCCTCAGAAAAGACAAAGCCGATACTTACCGGGTTTCCCTGCTCATCTTTGCAAACGAATGATTGTGCCTTCGCATCGCAAAGCTTAACCGGGTCACCCACCGTGGTGATGATCTTGGTGGCTGCAAGACTTCCATCCGGCGGGTTGTCAGAAGAGGCTTTTTCTTTTTCACACCCTGCCAGGGTGATCGCCAAAGCGGCGAGCAGGAATAATCCTGTGAACGACTTGTTGTGAAACTTTTTCATATGTTGATGGTTAGGTTGCAAGATTGTCTACCACGGTAATATTATATTAATCTACTAATAATCAATTCATTATCAAAGAAAAATATTTTAAAAACTTTCTCGCTACCCTAACTTTAAACTTGTAGGTGAAATCTCATTCAATCCCTTAAAAACGCATTGATCAGCGTTATTCCCTTAGAAACTCATTGATCAGCATTGCGGTGATCTCCGGCTGCCTGCTTCCCGGCTTCACCGAGCAAACCTCGCCGAGCAGCGTCCCATGGTATCCGGGCATGACGACCAACTGGGCTGCCGTCAAAAGCTGGCTCAATTTCAAGGCTTCCTCCAGGCGGACAACATCCTTATCGCCATACAGCAGTAATGCCGGAACCTGGACGCCATTGATCTCCGCTTCATTAAAATCTTCAAAGGCCAATCGCCTTTGCCGGTCCTTCTCAAACATGTTCTGCAGTTTCGCCGGATCGTTGTTTACTTTCAGAAAGCCATCTTTTAGCGGCTGAGGCATATCAGTGAGGCTGATGCTTTCCATACCCTCGAAAAATCCCGGGATCATACCTGCACGGCTGTAGTTGGAAGACACGATGATCATCTTATTAAACAATTCCGGGCGGGTTATGGCCAACTGCAAAGTTGTGCAGCCGCCATCGCTAAAACCCAGGATGTTGGCCTTCCCCACTTTCAGGTAATTGAGCAAACCGGCAACATCTTCCGCATCCTGATTAAAGCGCTCGGGCGCATCCCGGTCGCTCGTCCGGCCATGCGCCTGAAGCTCAACCGCGATTACTTTGTGTGAAGCCACAAACCACGGCAAGATGTTGCTGAAAACTGTCTCGAAGGTGGATCCCCCGCCGTGGATCAATACCAATGGCAGCTCACCTGATCCATATATTTCATAGTACATGTTGATCCCGTTGACCGGCGCATACCCTGTTTCCTTTTCCATATGCCTTACTTGTTGTGCGTTTATGTTTTTCCTGAACAATACCGCTTCGCCATCAAAAACCCGGCGTCAGCGATGTGCATAGCCATATTAGTCAGTTCGTTACGCGGAAACTTTCTCCGAATGAAATTACGGATTTGCGCTTACAAATTAAACCGTAATTTCGATCACTCACCCTGCTTGAAGAAGCAACACTGATCACCCCGGGAAGCCTGTTGGACCCAGCAGGACAGCTTGCCAGTGACAATTTAAACCACTTGAAAATGATCGAATCAAAACTCCATCAAACAATCGAAACCTGGATTTCTGCATTGTCTCTATACAACGAGGATCTGATTACTCAGAAGCCCGGCACCGACGAATGGTCATTGGGAGAACTTTACATACACCTCATCGAAGAGACAAGCTATTACCTCAGCCAGGTGGACGCCTGTATCACTTCAAACGAAAACACGGCAGAACAAATCACAGCGGATGCATATACAATCTTTGCCAACAATGCACTGCCGGATATCAGAATTAAAGGGAATACGAAACTGCCGACAAACTTGTCTCCGACAGCGCGTATAGAAGACATTCGCCGTAAAATGCAGCAACTGAAAGATCAGTTAAGTGCCTTAGCCATCGGCATACATACTTCAAATTGCGCAGGTCGGACCAGACATCCTGGCCTAGGTTATTTCAATGCAACACAATGGCTTCAATTTGCCGACATCCATATGCGTCATCATTTGCGGCAGAAAGCCCGGATTGAAGCCGCCTTAAGAATCCCTCCAGACACCAGCCTTTAACCCGACTGGCCCTTCAGCGATCAGTTTAATGGGTGGAGATCCGTTCTTTTCGACCGTCCCATTTTCAACCAAAAAGGTTCGTGCGCCGGCAATATGTAGGCGAAAACACCAAACAAGATGATTGGAATGATGACGTCGACCGACGTAAATTCCTCCAGGATGTAATGTCCGACCTCCAGGGAGATAAAATACATTATCCAGGCAACAATAAAGAATCGCCGTTGAAGTCCGGTGAGCAGTGCAAGCCCTATGATCATTTCGAGGAAGGGAATCAAGGTGAGGTAAATATCGATCAGGGCGGGCGGCAGATTGATCCGCAGTTCAGGATTGGAGAACAGCGTCAAATAATAGCGGTGGAAATCGCCATGACTGTAGTACTTGCTTATTCCCGCGACCAGTAAGGTAACACTCATGGTTATTCGCAAAAGAAGTTCGGCGTTTCTCAACGTCCTCAGACTGATCGTATGTTCCATAGTTCGTTGATCTGCAGGTAAAATTTAAAAGTACGTTCTTGTTATCTAACGTATAGTTGCAGCAATCCTATATATCAGTTCGGCCATTTCTAAGTACTCAGATGGCACCGGAAAATGGTGCTTAAAAACAGCATAGAACACCGTCTGAAAAGGCTGCTGAAAAAAGTCTTTTCAGGTTCAGAAATTAGGGGCACCTTAGCCGGACCCTACCCGGACCT
>JARKUW010000041.1 GCA_029851965.1 Bacteroidota bacterium
CCATCAACGGTTTTGGAGACCGCTATTCTACCCTTGAACTACACCCGTTTGTTAATAAAAGTCAGTGGCCGAAACCACTGACTTTAGTGATTTATTTATCCTAAATAATTAGTCTAAAATTTCAGTTACCTGACCAGCACCTACTGTTCTACCACCTTCACGGATAGCGAAACGTAGACCTTTTTCCATTGCGATTGCGTTGATCAATTTAACATTGATGGTAACGTTATCACCTGGCATAACCATTTCAGTTCCTTCAGCTAGTGAAATCTCACCAGTTACGTCTGTGGTACGGAAATAGAATTGTGGACGGTATTTGTTAAAGAATGGAGTGTGACGTCCACCTTCTGCTTTTGACAATACATAGATCTCAGCTTTGAAATCAGTATGTGGAGTCACAGAACCTGGTTTACAGATAACCATACCACGACGGATATCAGTTTCTCAATACCACGTAACAATAGACCTACGTTATCTCCTGCTTCACCGTAATCAAGGATCTTACGGAACATCTCAACACCTGTTACAGTTGATTTAAGATTTTCTGCACCCATACCCAAGATCTCAACTGGATCACCAGAGTTGATTACACCACGCTCAATACGACCAGTTGCTACAGTACCACGACCAGTGATCGAGAATACATCTTCAACAGGCATTAAGAATGGAAGATCAGTTAAACGTGGAGGAATTGGAATGTAGCTATCAACAGCATCCATTAATTCCATGATTTTTCCAACCCATTTCGGGTCACCATTCAATCCACCTAAAGCAGATCCTTGGATAACTGGAATATCATCACCTGGGAAATCATAGAAAGATAATAGTTCACGAACTTCCATCTCTACTAATTCCAACAACTCAGGATCATCAACCATATCCACTTTATTCATGAATACAACCAATGAAGGAACACCTACCTGACGAGCCAATAGAATGTGCTCACGAGTTTGTGGCATCGGACCATCTGTAGCAGCTACAACGATGATCGCTCCGTCCATTTGTGCAGCACCAGTAACCATGTTCTTCACGTAATCCGCGTGACCTGGGCAGTCAACGTGTGCATAGTGACGGTTTCCTGTTGAATACTCAACGTGTGCAGTATTAATGGTGATACCTCTTTCTTTTTCCTCTGGAGCAGAGTCAATCGATTCAAATGAACGCGCCTCAGATAAACCAGCATCAGATAACACTTTAGTGATCGCTGCTGTTAAAGTTGTTTTACCGTGGTCAACGTGACCGATGGTGCCGATGTTTAAGTGCGGCTTGCTGCGGTCAAACTTTTCTTTTGCCATGTTTTTATACTTATTAGTAGGTTAACTTTTTAAATTTATTATATTGTTTTGATACAATCTCAATACAGAAAACCTTGTCCTTCTGCGTGTTCTTACAGATTAACAAAGTCTCTTTGTTTTTATTCCTGAGCCAAAGATGGGACTTGAACCCACGACCTCTTCCTTACCAAGGAAGTGCTCTACCGCTGAGCTACTTCGGCTTTTAACATATGCCCTGCCGACAGCCCACCTTTACAACATAAGAGCGGAAGACGAGGTTCGAACTCGCGACCTATAGCTTGGAAGGCTATCGCTCTACCAACTGAGCTACTTCCGCTTCTTTATTTATGGTGGGGGGAGAAGGATTCGAACCTTCGAAGTCTTGCGACAACAGAGTTACAGTCTGTCCCATTTGGCCACTCTGGTATCCCCCCGTATTGAGCCTCCTATCGGGATCGAACCAATGACCTACTGATTACAAGTCAGTTGCTCTACCAGCTGAGCTAAGGAGGCTAATACAATACTTTCACAGAACTATCCAGTTCTTTAAGGGTAACCCCTCTTCCGAATTGGAATGCAAATCTACAAGAATAAATCTACCATCCAAAATTATTTTCAAATAAAAGCAGGCGGAAACTGTCCCGCCTGCCCCTTTTTACACCGATTTCTTTTTATATCACTAAGAATCAGATACTTCATTTTCAATTAAAATTGCTTTATGCTCGGTGATTTTTGCACGTGTTTTTTCTTTGTGCCTGGAGATTTGTTTAATTAACATTTCTACGCCCAGATCGGTTGCCTCTTCAAAAGTTTTGCACTGCTGCTTTACGAACATCGTACCGCCCGGAACAATCAGCTTGATCTCCGTGATCTTGTTCGCCTCATCCTCTACATTCTCCAGCTTCAGGTAAACTTCCCCGCTGATAATCTGATCAAAATGCTGGTCCAGCTTATCTACCTTTCTCTGTATAAAATCTAATAACTTCACATCTGCATTGAAATGGATCGACTGAATGGTAACTTTCATAATTTCCTCCTTTTGTTATGCCTTTGGATGGGCTTGTTTATATATAGTTTTTAATGTTTCAATGGAATTATGCGTATAAACCTGTGTGGCCGCCAGACTGGCGTGGCCAAGTAACTCCTTAATTGCATTTAAATCTGCGCCCCGGTTCAGCAGGCTGGTCGCATACGAATGTCTCAACACATGCGGGCTCAGCTTCTCCTGGGTAGAAACCATAGATAAATATTTTTTCACCGTCTGGTAAACAAAGCTACCCTGAAGTTTAGTTCCTTTATCTGTAACGAACAAACTATCCGCTTTGTTGTTGAACGGCTGGGCCGACTTTGCGCTGAGGTAGCTTTCCAGTTGCGTAGCGAGCGAATTGGGTATCGGTATAATGCGTTGTTTGTTCCCCTTCCCCAGTACTTTGATCGTATGCTGATGAAGATCCACATCCGCATCTTTAAGCCCGATCAGCTCGGACAGCCGGATACCGGTACCGAAAAAGGTCTCCAGGATAAGCCGGTCGCGCACAGAAGGAAAGCTGTCGTTGAATATTTCAGTAGAATCCAGTAGGTCGTCCATCTTGTGCTCATCCACAAACACCGGCAGTTTCTTAGCCACTTTCGGTGCTTTGATCAGCCGTACCGGACTCGAGGTAATTACTTGCTCCCTGCAGAGGTATTTGTAGAAGCTGCGTAATGTAGAGAGTTTCCTCCCGATGGAATTGGCGCCAACTTTTCCGTCCATGAGCTGCGCAATGTAGTCGCGTATGTGGATGTACTGGACTTCTTCTAAGGGCAGTTCGTAGGTTTTAGCCATGAAGGCCTGGAAGTGGGCTAGATCAGCGGTATAGGCAAGCAGGGTATGTTTGGAATATCTCTTTTCGTGGGCAATATATTTTAAGAATGCGTCTACCAACATGAAATAGTGTGCTTATGTTCTGAAGTGAATATACGAATGTTCACACGAACAATCGTGACGTTTCAGGAATTTTGAAAAAATCGGCGCGGGATCCGGTTGAACACAACTTCCGGTACAACAGGATATCTGCAGCGACAGTTGCAAAATTCCGGGCCAATAAAAAAAGCCTGATCATATGATATGATTCAGGCCTTTGTATTATTATGAAAAACAGAGAAACTAGATCGTTCCTTCTATTTGCATGTTCTGCTTGTAAATCGCGTGTCTTACCAACATACGACGAGATACAGATTTTTTCTCGTATGCCTGACGGCTACGCAGTTCTCTCAAAACTCCAGTTTTTTCAAACTTCTTTTTGAAACGTTTTAGCGCTTTATCTAGTGATTCGCCGTCTTTAATATTAATGATGATCATAACGTTAAAATACCTCCTCTCGTTGTTTTTAGGATTGCAAAGGTAACAAACTAATTTGATTTTGGTTATAACTTATTGAATATTTCCGAATTAACGGTTTGATGAGATCTTTGACGGATCCGAACGCATACCTGTTTAACGTTTTCAATGCGCATGCATAAACAACATGCGCCAGGCCCATACCAAATAAACACCAAGCACACATGGAATGTGGGTTTCGTGTGGGCTTGGTGTGCGTTAGGTCTCTGTCTGGTCTTTGACACTCCAGAAAACGAACTGCATTTGTCCGGTACTGCCTTGCACTGCTTTTTCGCTACAAACGATACTACATTTTACTAGATTGGGTTTACACCCTTATTTGATATTCCTGTATTCAGTTTACAAGTTGCATGATCAAAAAAGAGCAGACATAAAAAATCCGGTGCCTTACAGGCACCGGACGTTTGGGTATATTTGGTTAGAATATTCGGATTGGTACTATCTTATCCCGTAAGTTAAGAATTTAATATTTCCCTTGCAATAACTATTTTTTGAATCTCTGATGTCCCCTCCCCGATCGTGCACAACTTGCTGTCGCGGTAGAACTTTTCCACAGGGAAATCTTTCGTATAACCATAGCCACCAAAGATTTGTACCGCCTCGGTACTTGCCCGTACAGCAACCTCGGAAGCAAAATACTTGGCCATTGCAGACTCCTTTGTCATCTTCAGTCCGCGGTTCTTCAAGTCGGCCGCCTGCCTGATCAGCAATTCCGCAGCCTCAATCTCGGTAGCCATATCTGCCAGCTTAAAGCTGATGCCCTGAAAGGAAGCGATCGGCTGGCCAAACTGATGGCGTTCCTTGGCATACGCGACTGCTGCCTCGTAAGCGCCCCTGGCGATACCTAAGGAAAGCGCCGCAATAGAGATCCGGCCGCCGTCCAGCACTTTCATGGCCTGCTTAAAACCTTCCCCAACGTTACCCAGAAGATTCTCCTTAGGCACGCGGCAGTTGTCGAATATCATCTCTGTTGTTTCGGAGGCACGCATGCCCAGCTTGTTTTCTTTTTTACCGGCCGTAAATCCCGGAGTTCCGCGTTCCACTACGATCGCGGAGATTCCTTTGGAGTCGCCTTTCTCACCCGTGCGGGCCATTACAACGGCTACGTCACCGCTCTTGCCGTGCGTAATCCAGTTCTTCGCTCCATTGAGTACATAGCTGTCGCCGTCCAGTGTTGCTGTGGTCGTCATCCGAAGCGCATCAGAGCCGGTGTTGGCCTCGGTTAAACCCCAGGCGCCGATCCATTCTGCGGTTGCAAGTTTCGGCAGCCAGCGCAACTTCTGCTCTTCGTTGCCGAAAGCAAGTATGTGCCCGGTGCATAAAGAGTTGTGGGCAGCGACAGATAATCCGATGGAACCGCAGACTTTGGATATTTCTACCAGGACATCAACATATTCCTGATAGCCAAAACCTGAACCACCATAAACCTCCGGCACCAGTACCCCCATCAATCCAAGCTCACCTAATTTCTTGAATACCTCTACTGGGAAAATCTGTGCTTCATCCCATTCCATCACGTGCGGGCGAACATTGCGCTCCGCAAAATCTTTCACCATGCTCCGCACCATCTGCTGGTTTTCGGAGGCAGAAAAGCTAAAACCTACTGTATCATTCATCGTTTCAAGCATAAGCCATTTCTCGAATTTGCACAATGATAGCAATAAATCCTAAGCCCCTGACAACAAAATATTTGGCTCAAAACAGAATGAAATGGTATTTGGTTCAATTTCCATTTCGGCCGTCAGCGGGGCGCGCAAAACCGGCGCAGGGGACGGAAAAAATAGATTGTGATTTCTTACAGGTAGGATGCAAGCGTGAACGTAAGCGGGCTGTAGGTATGAAGCCTTTCCTTGCCTTTCAGGAAATCCAGTCCGATGATGAAGGAGAAGGCCGCGACTTCAGCATCCATTTTCTGGATCAGCTTGGATGCGGCCACAACTGTTCCGCCGGTAGCAAGCAGATCATCGTGAATAAGTACCTTTTGCCCGGGTAACAAAGCATCCTGATGCAACTCCAGCACGGCTTCCCCATATTCGAGGCTGTAGGACTGTTGTATGGTTTTAAAAGGCAATTTTCCGGCTTTCCGTATCGGCACAAAGGGTACCTGTAAAGCCTGTGCAAGCATCATCCCGAAAAGGAAACCTCTGCTTTCAATGCCAGCAACAACGTCAATGTCTACGCCGGCTACCTGTTCTGCCAGTGCTTTTGTGATTTCTGCACACAAACCGGCATCTTTAAGGATCGGCGTGATGTCTTTAAAGATAATTCCTGGCTTCGGGAAATCAGCCACATCACGCACTGTAAGTTTTATTTTGGACTCAATCATAATCGAAAGAAAGATATGGAGCGAGATGGTCGACCGTTTCTGAAGTCAGCAGCGCTACCTTTTTTAAGTCTGCAAAACTACTGTATTTTCCGTGTTGTTTCCTATACTGGATGATGGCGCCCACCTGTTTATATGTCAGATAAGGGTGATTTTTCAGGTCTTCAAACGCCGCAGTGTTGATGTGAATCATCCGCAAGCCCCCCGCTTCAACCCTCAGCTGTGGCTTGATCTGTTCGTATTTTAAAGAGTCGATCCCGTAAACTTCCCGGAACTGCTTAATGTTGTAAAAGCCGCCCAGGCGCTCGCGGTAGATGGCGATACGCCTGGCAAAGGCCGGTCCGATGCCACGGATTTCCTGCAGCTGTAAGGTGTCTGCGGTATTGATTTCGAACGTAGGCAGGGCTCTGGGTGTATACCGCTCCCGCGGCGGAAAGTTCAGTACCGTATCTCGTCGTTCAATCCTGATGTGCGGTGCCAGCCGGGCATACATTTCCGGACTGATCGTGTACATCTTCTTCACGTCTTCCTTTTTGTGAAATCGCCCTCCTTTTTCTGTAAAGCGGATAATGGCCTGCGCCTGTTTTGGCGACAGGCCCAGGTCCTGCCAGCCGGCAGCATTAAGTTCGTTCGGGTCAAAGTCGGGCACCGGCATATTCCTTTTGGGGTACCGGGTGGTGCGGCGATAGTCCTTTCTTTCAGCCTGTTGAACACTATCCCGCCACTCCAGGCGCCGGATCGCCACAAGGTCTCCTGTGCCGTCATTGTCTTCGGGCCAGAGCCAGCGGAAGGTGTACGGAAGCATGGAAACCAGCAGAATTAAGAAGAACAAAGCAAGCAGTCCATTGAACTCTCGGCGGGTAAAATCAAAGTAGGTATTCAGCCATTTTCTCATACACCCTCTAATGTAAAACGGATTATTAGAAATATATATGTTAATTTTGAAATCGCTTAACCACTATATATACCCGCGCTGATGAAGATTATAACCACCCAAGAATTTGCAAAAGCTACGAAAATAGACAAGTTAGGCGTTCCTGGGTTAGCCGCTTTATTGATGGAGGTTATGAAGCTAAACGACATCAACAAAGTTTTCTCCCAAAATCAGCATTTCAACGGTCTGGAGTTTGTAGATAAAATTCTGGAGACCATCGGGGTAAGCATTGAGTTTGATGCCAACGACTTAAAAAACATTCCCAAAACCGGCGGCTTTATTGCCATAGCCAACCATCCTTATGGCGGAATTGAAGGCCTTGCACTGGTAAAGCTTTTGTGTACGGTGCGGCCGGAAGCGAAGGTGATGGTGAACTTTCTGCTCAAGTTAATACCCAACCTGAGTGAGTTCTTTATTGCCGTTAACCCGTTTGAGAATGTACAGCATTCGTCCAGCATCAGCGGACTAAAAACGACATTCGACCTGCTCCGTAACGGCATTCCCATCGGGATTTTTCCTGCCGGTGAAGTTTCGACGTTCTCGCTGGACAAACAGGAAATTACCGATCGCCTGTGGCATCCCGTCGTAGGCAAGCTCATTGCCCGGGCAAAAGTACCGGTGGTGCCTATATATTTTCACGGCAACAATGGTGTTCTGTTCAACATCCTGAGCTTCATCCACCCTACCCTGCGTACTGCAAAGCTCCCTTCGGAGTTCCTGAATAAACATGGATTGAAGATTAAAGTCCGCATTGGAAGGCCCATTGATATAGAAGACATTTCTTATAAAAATAATACGAACAAGCTGCTGGACTTTCTCCGTGCACGTACCTATGCATTGGGTACTGGCCTGGATGAAGAACGGAAATTGTTCAACCCAATCAGCCTGTTTAAGATTAAAAAGAAGCCCCAGCCGATTATCGAAGAAACACCGCGTGCAGCAATCGTTGAAGAAATCGAACAGCTGGAAAGCTTCCGCGTATGGACCGAGAAGAACTATGAGGTGTACATCACCCCAACAGCGAACATTCCGAAGATCTTACGGGAGATTGGCCGTCTGCGTGAAATGACTTTCCGCGCGGTTGGCGAAGGAACCAACAAAAAGATAGACCTGGACAACTACGACATCTATTATCAGCATTTATTCATCTGGGACAAGGACCTTCAGAATATCGTTGGTGCATACCGGATTGGTAAAGGCGACCAGATTTTAGATACGATGGGCAGACGTGGGTTTTACCTGTCTGAACTGTTCAAAATTAAGGAGCCTTTCTATCCCTATCTGAGAAAAGGAATTGAACTCGGGCGCTCCTGGATCCGCAAGGAGTACCAGCAGAAGCCACTGCCACTGTATTTGCTGTGGAAAGGGATTTTAAAGTACCTGCTGGACAACCCGCAGTACAGATATATGTTCGGACCGGTGAGTATCAGTAACAACTTCTCTAAGTTCTCCCAGTCGCTGATCGTTGATTTCATCACCAGGAATCATTTCGACTATGACCTGGCACATTATGTTAAACCGAAGAACAAGTTTAAGGCCGACTTAAGCCCGATCGACACCGACCTGCTGATTGAAAGCAGTGATACCCTAAAGGATCTGGATAGCTTGATCTCAGATATTGAAAACTCGCACATCAAGATACCGGTGATGCTTAGGCAATACCTGAATCTGAATGCGAAGATCATCAGCTTTAACATTGATCCCAAATTCGCAGATTGCCTCGATGGATTTCTGGTGGTGGATATGCAGGATATCCCGCCGGAGATGCTGGAGAAAATAGGCAAGAATTTCTAAAAACAAAAAGCGCGCTGGCCAATGACCAGCGCGCTTTTTTTTACCCGTAAGCGACTAGAAGGTTGCGCCTGTTGCTGCAGCAGAGCCGGCCTTTAGTGTAAAGTTAGGGGCAGTAAGGTTAAAAGGTGTTGACAATAAAGCCGCAGCTGCTGCCTCATCTACCGTAAGATTTCCTTTAGACGTTAAATACGTTTTCAGAAGATCTACAGAAGCGAAAGATGGTGTTCCTCCGTCTGCAACAACATCCTTACCTGCAGTGTAAGATTGATAAATGTTGTTTTTTATTAATGAGCTACCGTCAGTCAAAGCATCTCCGGTTTCTTTGTCACGAATGTCCAACCCATATCTGAATCCAATAAACACAGAGTTGGCGAGAATCATTTTAGACCCTCTTCTCCAAAGATTGGCATATTCGTGTTTTTGGTCAACACTAGTATTTCCAGGACCAATTAAGGTCATGTTTGAGATCACTGGACGTGTTCTTGGTCCGGTGCTAAAGTCTTTTTCTGAATTGTCAGCTTCAATACCGTTAGACTGACCAGCCTGATCTGCTAATTTCGGATCGCGCTGTGCAACCAGGAACTGTAGTTTACCAGAGAATCCATTGTCAAAGTCAAATACATCATCCACGTTGGCGATGGAAACCAGGTGTTTTGCATTCACTGTACCACCGAACCACTCGAAAGAGTCGTCACCGGAGAAGGATACCTGTACATAATCTACAGTTGTACCGCTACCCACCGAACCAAAGGTGATACCATTGATCTCGTTGTTGGGCTGGAAAGCAATTCCAGGGAATTCTACACGTACATATTTCAGGATACCCGAGTTATCTGCAGCATCTGTACCACCGTGGTTACCGAATGGTGTAACCAGACCGCCTTCAATCAAACCTGTACCCGTTGGAATGTTGTTTGTCGATTTTCCAAGTATGATCAAGCCACCCCAGTCGCCCGGTGCACGTTCGCCAGCTGCTTTGTTGGAAGTGAAAACAATTGGTTTGGTGGAAGTACCTTCGGCCATGATTTTACCGCCCCGGGTGATCACCAATGTACCTTTCGAGGCTTCGTCTCCCCGGATTACTGTTCCTGCAGGGATGGTTAAGGTTACACCTTCCGGAACGTACACAAAACCCTCCAGTTTATAGACCTTCGCTGCATCAAGGGTAAGGTTTGCCGCGATCGTTCCTTTTAAAGTTTCTGTTGCTGCACCGTAAACCGTTGTTTTCGGATTGAAGTTCGTCCAGTTCGCCGTCCAGTCGGATTGGCCGAAAGCACCTTTATAGGTTACCTTATCGAAAAACGAGTCTGCCAGGGCAGCATCAGATTCAACCGGTGGTTTAGTCGGGTCAATGATCGTTCCCGGATCATCATTCTTGGAGCAGCTGGTCAGTACCGCGGTACCAGCCATTAAGAGCGCTATCATGCTTAGATTAAAGTTCTTTTTCATAAAATGTATTTGCATTTAAATTTTATTTCAATTCGTTTCATTTTTATTTAACCAAAAGTACCTCTGGTATATTAGCTGCGTATTACGGATACATTAACAAAGCCTGCATCTCCTGTTAAGTTGATGTTAACACTAGTTGAATTTATAGGATAGACCCAGCGTAATGGTCGAACCGAACTGATCTGAAATGTTGACATTATCTGTTTTTGGATTGAACCCGGCGTTTGGATCCGTTCCTTTTGGCTTCTGATAATAAATTGCCTTGTTGTTTAGAATATCGCTGAAGTTCAGCTTAAACTCTGCCCTGGACTTTGCGAACTTCTGGGAAACCTGAAGGTCGACCACATTTCTGGGGTTCTCATAGATATCGGGATCCTGAACGTTCCCGACTGCCCAGATCCGTTTACCAATGCGGTTATACAACACGCTAAAGCCGGTGGAATTTTCTTGTTTGGAGTTGTACTGTAGGCCTGCATTGATCAGGTAAGGAGATTGGCCCTGCAGCGGGCGTTTGCCGGTTCTGTTCACCGATACGGGTACTTTAACTTCCGATTTCATATAAGAAGCGTTCGTGCTGAACGTAAAATTCCTGAACTGATCCGCGATGAAATTCAGGGTGTGACGGAATTCCATCTCGATCCCATAAAGGGTTGCAGAATTGGAGTTCACATAGCCGAAGGTACGTCCCGAAGTACCGAGCTGAAGGCTTTGCTCAATGGGCAGATCAAAATGTT
Source organism: Bacteroidota bacterium (assembly GCA_029851965.1). Lineage (GTDB taxonomy): Bacteria > Bacteroidota > Bacteroidia > Sphingobacteriales > Sphingobacteriaceae > Pedobacter. The sequence continues at coordinate 10,889 of JARKUW010000041.1, forward strand.
TGTAAAAGGCAGAAACCGAAAATACCTGTCCGGAAGACGGATAAAGGGCATAGCCCAGATCAAAGTTGGAAGTTTTTGATTGCTTCAGATTTGGATTTCCGACAATGGATACGTTTCTGTTGAAATCATAAAAGCTGAATGGAGCGATCTCCCTGAACTCCGGTCTGCCTACAGTCTGTGATGCCGACAAACGAATACTGGCTTTGTCGGTAAGGCTATAGATCAGGTTTGCGGAAGGCAATACATTGGTATAGGTGGTATCCACGACAATCGGCGTAAAGGTATTGTCTGCACTGTTTAATTGCTGGTTGTAGGATTCAAGCCTTGCGCCGATGCCCAATCTCAATTTCTCTGTCAGGTAACCATCGAACATCGCGTAACCCGCATTTAAGAAAGAATTGGCATCATACTGATCGGCACCATTGGTGATTTCATTCAGGATAAAGCCATTCTCCCTGATGTTCTCAGGTGAAAAAATCTGGTCTTGTGGAAGGTTAAGCAAGCTGTTGTCAAAGTCGCCGCTGCGGACAAAACCAATAACCCTGGCGGCGAAATCACGCTTGCGGTACTGACCGAAGTAGCCCAGCTTGATCTTGTTGGTATCCTTAAACCATTTTACAGGAATGGTTAGGTCAAACGCACCACCATAAAGGTTTTCATTTAGGCGGGAGGAGAAATTTCCTGCCAGACGTGGATCTGCCTGTCCGGATGAGGGAACACTTGCCCGGGTATATCCGGCAAATCCGTCTTCCTGCTGATATTCCATTCGTTTGAAACCTGGCTCCTTACGGTTGGTGTTCGCGTAGTTCAGGTTCCAGTTCAGTTTAATTTTGCTGTCTGTGGATAACAGGTGGCTACCACTAAGCTGGTTGGAGATCAATGAGCGCTCCAGAAGGTAGTCGGCGGTTCTTAAGAAATTTGTTTGTGAGTCATCGAAACCTTCCCTCGATGTAAACTGATTTTCAAGTACGCGGTTGTAGATGTTTTTCAAAGCGATCTTGTTATTGCCCCAAGAATAGGCAAAATTGGCAAGTCCGCCGATGTTGGTATTGTAGTTAAAGACCTGGTCACTGAACTGATCTCCAAGCGCCTCTCCGGCATAGGCTTTCTGATCACTTTTCCGCAACCGTTCGTCGTACCGGTAAGAGAGGGACAGTATTGTTCCAAACTGGCTGTTGTTCTTAAACCTTTTGGTGGTACCGTAATTGGCCTGGAAGATCGGGCTCAATATGGATTTCACCCCACCATAGCCCCAGTTGTTTGCAAACTGACGGGAAAGCGCAACACGCTCCG
>JARKUW010000060.1 GCA_029851965.1 Bacteroidota bacterium
TTGAAGGGACGCACCATTACGCTGAAGATCAAGTACAGCGACTTTAAGCAGATCACCAGGAACAAGTCTTTTCCCGTTGCGGTATCTGATCTGGAGACGATTCTGTTAACAGCCAAGCAGTTGCTGCTGGCAACGGAGCCGGAAGATAAGAAGATACGGTTGCTGGGGATCTCGTTGTCCAATTTCGGCGAGCCGGAGGTGAAGGTTAAGGCGGAAAAGGTTACCGGACAGCTGAGGTTGTTTTAAGGTCTTGTTCAGAAATACTATAACGTTTCCTCCAAAATGGTCATCGAAGTATATTCCCGAAGGCAGGTTTATCTTCCACGGGTTTATAATTGATCTATTTTGTTTCCCCTTTCCGGACTAACGCGGCGGTTGAGAGCACATATATTTCTGAAAGACTATGCTAAGCTGCTCATTTCGACTGGAGTGTTTGATGGGATTTCCGGTGATCCATTCTTTCTTAGATAAGGTAAATAAAATATAGTTTTACATGTAATAAATACTGGAAATCAGTATATTCATGACGAACATCATAAAAATGTATCGATTTGGCAAATGAAAGTCAGTGAGATAGATAGTTTGACAGGCGTCCGGGGTTTAGCTGCATTGTAGGTAATCGTGCATCACTGGTTTGTTCTTTTTGCCCGTCAGCACTTAAACCAGCCAAACGTTGATTCATCTCCTCTCTCGCTTTACAATTTTCTTAAGCATGGCTACTTATCGGTAGATCTTTTCTTTGTTCTTAGCGGATTCGTGTTAAGCTTGAGTGTGTATAAAAAATTTCAGGACTCCGTGTCGTTTCATAACTGGACAGCTTTCATGCAGAAGCGGTTTCTCCGAATATTTCCGCTATACATCGCAATAACATTACTGTACTTTTTCGTTTTTGGTCCTTCAAATCCCTTGAAACTATTGGTCAACCTTACGCTTTTGCAGGGGATCGTACCATCTGTTAATAGTTCTATCATTCCCCCGGGCTGCTCGCTGACCAATGAATGGGTGATGTATCTCGCATTTCCTTTTATTTTTTATTTAATCCATAAACTCAAAAGTGCCAGCTGGTTGCTTTTGTTGCTGGCTGCTTTTACCCTGGTGCTTACCAGCGAAATCAGGAGTCCAATGTTCAACTGGGGGAATTATCCTAAATTGAAAGATGTTGAAGGATTCAACCCCATTATTAATTTTACCCGCGGCCCCGCAAGTTTCCTGCGTACCATTGCCGCCTATATTCTGGGGATTTTTGCATTTATGATGTACCAAAAAAACAAAAAACTTCCTTCTTTCAAATACCTGGTGATACCCCTGTTCTTACTTTTTTTCTACAAGGAGACCGACATCTTGATCATCTTAGCCATTCCATTTTTTATCATATACATTACAGGCAACAACATGACCAGCCGGTTCCTGTCGTCGAAGCCTGTTTATTTTCTAGGCTTAATATCGTATTCATTGTACGTAAACCATTACCTCTTCTTACAATCTTATGGAAAGGTTTCGCAGCTGTTGGGCTTTGATAGTGCAATTGTCTATTTCACGTATACATTGCTGGGGACTTTCATTTTTAGCTGCATCACCTATTACCTTATAGAGAAACCGGGGCTTGCTTTGTTTAAGAAAAGGTCATTTAGGTTTGGAGGGGGAGCGGTAAACGCGTCCTGATGTTAAGGAAAACTCAGGCACAGGCCCACTCAGATGCTTATTTGGAAACAGTTGAACTTATCAGACCGTTGTCGACCAGGAAGTCTTAATTTAGCGAAATGAGCGAGCTACTGAGTGAACAAGACCTATATGACATTGAAATAGCCTTTGACGAACGATTAGGTATGTATAGGCTATCTAAAACGTTGTGTTATGATCTTTCCACTTACATGCTTTATTGTCATGGAGGGGAGAATGCTCTGATACCGATCAGTTCTGAAATTAAGAGCAGGCAGGATCTTCTAGACTTGTACGCGTTGCTTTTTAACAAATAAAAGGGATAGGAATGTAAGCTTGAATTGACAAGCTACTTAGGCTTTCTTAAACCATAGGTCGTAGGTTCGAATCCTATGGGGTGATACCGCCACAGCAAAGCTGAAATTTTTAGTTAATTCTTGCAAGTCATTGGTACACAGATTATATTTACGTAACAAAATTTAGTTATTACTATGGAACTTGCGCTACAGGATTATCAAAATACACCGGTCGTTTCACGCTTTGCTGATCGCCATCAGGTCCCCATGGAAAGGGCGCAGGAACTGTTTGAAAAAATGAAACAGTTTTTAGCGACGTATATGGAAAATCCGCAAGCAGATTCTCCTTCCCGTGAAATTGATGAGATCTGGCATATGTTTATCCTGCACACCAAAGACTATGCTGATTTTTGCAGTAAATACTTCGGGGTATTTTTGCACCACCAGCCTTGCGATGCCTCCGAAGGTAAAGATTGCACGACCACACAAGTCCCTTAGATGTTTTCGAATAGCGGAAATTTCAGGGATTTGATCCTGTTCGTGATCCCGGGTTCTATTAGCCTCTATTTTGGATTGGGGTTAATGAAGCTTTTAATGGCGGTCAATAATTTTGACAAGGTGAATGCTCATTTGGGAAATATTAACTTTGTGCTGCTTTTTATTTCCCTATCGGCAGTAATCGGTTACCTTCAGTCCAAATTGTTGTTGACAGTATACCACGCTTTAGCCGGTAAAGTGAAGCACGATCCGCGCGAGATACGTTATGCTTTAGCCGGCTCTTTATTGAAAGATCTAGTCATTCAAAAAGTTACTCGTGAATTTGGCTTACCCACCGGCAGCCCTGTTGATAAGGATACCGAAATATTTTCATTTTGTTATCATTATACGGCCGCGCGCACTGATTCCCATTCTTTTTGGTATCCTGAGCGGCTGGCAGCCTATTCGATGTTCGTAGCCGTAATCTCCTTACCAGTTTCACTTGCTCTGGCGTTTTTTATCGTTTCTTTGTCCTGTGGATTATGGTTAAAAATCAGTTCCACGGCAGTATTGGTTCCGCTATGCTTTTGGTATTGCTTCGCACAATCGCTCCTGCTCCGTAAGGAATGGATCAAGAATGTGTACCGTTTATTTTATAGTTTAGATGAAGCGGCTAATCGATAGAAATATATGGCAAACATTTCTGCGTAATCTTTTTGATCTACTTCGTTTATCTGAACGACACCAACAATATCTCCATAAAGAACAGTGGTAATGTTTAAGACGCAACAAAAAGCAGCTTCACTTTGGGCTTGAGTTTCTACCGTGTTTCAGTATTGTTCGTACGATCGACTCCTTCTATAACGGTCTTTGTGTAGGACACTACCTATTATCCTACCAAAACATGATGTGGAAATATCTAAATCATATGGTCGAAAGTTAATTTAACTAGGTAAATTCATAACCCGAGCCCTTTGAATATACTTGTCAGATTGACCACTTCATACAAACCGTTGATTTTTATGTCGGTAGTATTGGATTCCGTTACAATTAAAAAGCCCTCTAAGTGGTTTAACTTTTATTTGTTGGTGGTACTATATCCTTATTCGTCATATAGGTGATATAGTTGTTAAATCACAGCATCTAGTTTCAGGATTGAACAGTTGATTGTTCAACATAATAATTAGTCGCAATTCGCCCGCTAATTTGTCGGTTTGCCCATTTGCACGTATGTGGCATTGCTATACCTTTGAATAAACCAAATCATAAACAATTATGGCAGCTCAAATTTTTGTGAACCTCTCGGTTGAAGACCTCAACAGATCTGTAGAATTTTTTACCAAACTGGGTTATACGTTCAATCCACAGTTCACCGACGAGAAAGCAACCTGCATGGTGATCAGCGAGACCATCTATGTGATGCTTTTGACAAAACCGTTCTTTCAGACATTTACTAAAAAGGAGATTGTAGATGCCCACAAGGCGGTAGAATGTACTATCTGCTTATCTGCTGACAGTAAAGATGCCGTTAATGAAATGGTAGCAAAAGCGGAGGTGGCGGGTGATACAATACCCAATCCGGCCAGCGATTACGGCTTTATGTACCAACACAGCTTTGAAGATCTGGATGGCCACCATTGGGAATTTGTATGGATGAATCCGGACGGCATGCCTGAACAACTCAGCTAAGCCGTTTATGAAGGTTTTATCATTATGTCTGTGATACTTGGGGTTGGATTGAATAATTTATCGATCAATTTACCTGTTTGATTGTTAGGTTATCATTAAATCCGTTTAAATACAGATCAAGCATGAGCTTTAATGATTCGCCTGACCAACCAGAGAAAGAACTCACGTACATACAAAAAGTTTGGCACACGGTAGCCATTGTCGCGTTACTGGTTGTGATCATATTGGTCACGAGGGTAGCTTTCAACGTTTTGCTGATGGTCTTGGCCGGATCGCTTATTGCCGTCTATTTTCATGGTCTCGGTGACATCATCCAACGTCGAACCAAATTGCCGAGGCGTTGGAGTATGATCCTTTCTGTTGTCGGATCATTCATTTTTTTAGGCGTGCTGTTGTGGTTTATGGGGACGAAAATACAAAGCCAGATTGCGGTACTTGCAGAATCGTTACCGAATACCATTGGGACGGTACGGGAAAAACTCGATGGTTCTGCTACTGGGAAAAAGGTGCTGACTTACCTGTCTGGCGACAATTCAGAAAAGTTATTCTCTACCGCACAACGGTTTTTCAGTACGAGTTTTGGTGTGTTGGGAAACCTCTATATTATTGTGCTCGTGGCCGCTTTCTTCACGGCAAATCCTTCTCTGTATAAAGAGGGGATGATCAGGCTTATTCCCAAAAAGAACAGGCCTTTGGCAAGGACCTGCCTGGACCGGATCACCGCAGTGCTGAAAGGCTGGCTGAAAGGCACCATGCTATCTATGGTGCTGATTACTTTTTTAATTGCTATGGGATTAACTATAATGGGGATTCCTGCTGCGCTGGTGCTTGCATTATTTACCGGATTGTTAAAGCTCATTCCGAACTTTGGTTCCGCAGCGGCGATGGTTCCGGGTGTACTGCTGGCTTTAACCATCAGCACGGATACTTTTATTGTGGTTTCATTGATCTATATCGTATCTCAGACGGTCGTCAGCAGCATCGTGACGCCGCTGATTCAAAAGCGGATGATCAATCTTCCGCCGGCGTTGACCATCATCAGTCAGGTGATTATGGGGACATTATCGGGTGCACTTGGGATCATTTTGGCCGTGCCGTTATTGGCCATTCTTATCATTCTTGTGGATGAATTGTACGTGAAGAAGGTGGCGGATGTGTAAGGTTTATCTAGTTTTATGAGCATACCATTACAAAAAGGAATACTGTATCATTGTGACATCAAGGATGTCATGAACTACACCAGTGAGCGATTTGTTTACTGGTCTTGCGAAGAATACGAAGACGACGGTAAGATGTTTATCACCGAATGTGACCCAGCGGAAGCTATGTTTTGGGGAGTCTATTGTGGTGAACCTGGAGATCACAAGTGGGTAGCCGATTGCAACGCTGATTCAACAGCAAAGACCTATGTGAAATTATTAACCGACACAATTAAGATACTGAGACAAGCTTATCATGCGAGCTGAGACACTAAATTTTTCCACTGGCTTCGATAGGGAAACAGAAAGCTAAAAGACCTGCAACTATTGGGGAAATAGGAAATGGCAATCAGCAAAACAATCTTCTGCATTCAGATTCGTATCTTGATCCGATGTCATTACAAGAAGGTTTATACGAGCAACTGATTACCAAGATAATCACCAGGAAAATTGAGGATCTGGATCAAGACGCTTATTTTATTAGAAGTGTGGTCCTGGATAAGGCCGAGGCCTCCAGGTATTTAAGTCAGTATCTGGCAGACACACTCACCTATGCGCTCAATTCCATAAAAGGTGATGACGACATTCTCCAGAAAATTGAGCTTTCCAACAAAGTCATTCAGGTGTTGATTCAGGAGCTTCCGGATTTGAGTTTAACGGAAAATCTGGTGGAGAATGAGGGTAAGCTTTTGCAGGCGGTGATTAAAAAACTGGACTTTGCCTACCCAGACGTAGTGGGCCGGATCAGGCAAATTATGCCATACACCCGGTTGAGCCAAAGTGAGCTTTTTACGGGCAGCAATGCAGGGATCTCGCTGGAGAGTGAAATTAAGAAAGAGATTCTTTCATCTGATGAAATCTGCTGGCTGGTTAGTTTCATTAAATTCTCCGGCATCCGGATATTCAAGAACGAACTGGAGGAGTTTACCAACAGTGGGAAAAAGCTTAGGATCATCACGACAACCTATATGGGGGCGACCGATGTTAAGGCCGTTGAGTTCTTGTCTGGCTTAAAAAACACAGAGATCAAGGTTTCCTACAATACATATCATGAACGTTTACATGCCAAAGCATATTTGTTTTTGCGCAATTCGGGGTTCGACACCGGGTACATTGGATCATCCAATCTCTCCAGGTCTGCTTTAACGAATGGATTGGAATGGAACCTTAAAGTCACCACCAGAGAAGTTGGTCATATTATAGATAAGTTCCAGAAGACTTTCGATACCTACTGGCAGGATAAAGAATTCGAGTATTACAGGCCAGGCGCAGACCGGGAAAAACTACAAAAGGCCATTCGGAATGAAAGCATTGTAAATTCATCGGCCATTACCACTTTCTTCGATCTTAAACCGTATCCCTATCAGGAAGAGATTCTAATGCAATTGGCAACAGAAAGGATTGTTCATGAGAGAAAGAGAAACCTTCTGGTTGCTGCTACCGGTACTGGAAAAACGGTTGTATCTGCATTTGACTATAAGCGGTTTAAGGATGCCCATCCAAGGGCAAGGCTTCTGTTTGTTGCACATAAAAAAGAAATACTGCTTCAGGCCCAGGAAACCTTCCGGCATGTATTGCGTGATGCCAATTTCGGTCAGCTGTGGGTGGATGGACAGGAACCTACTGATCAGGAATTTGTTTTCGCCTCTATCCAAACTTTAAACAATAGGATCGGGACACTTCAACTATCTGCATCTTACTATGACTTTATCATCATTGATGAGGTGCATCATATTTCTGCGGATAGCTACAGGTCTATCCTGATCAAGTTTAATCCGGAGATATTGCTGGGCTTAACGGCAACGCCGGAGCGTATGGACGGCGGAAACATCCTTGCTGACTTTTGTAATGTTATTGCAGCGGAGATCCGGCTTCCAGAGGCGATGAACAGAAAATTGCTGTGCCCTTTTCAATATTTCGCAGTTTCTGATTCTGTTGACCTGGATCAGCTAACCTGGAGAAATGGTAGATATGAGAGCAAGGAATTGACCAGGATTTATACCGCCGACGACCGCCGTGTTTCAGAAGTCATTTCAAACTGCGATAAATACCTTACAGATCCGCATCAGGTCAGGGCTCTTGGCTTTTGTGTGAGCACTGCACATGCCAAGTATATGGCTGAAAAATTCACTTATGCAGGTCTAAAAGCAGATTACCTGACTGCTGAGAATGCCCGGGAAAACCGGGATACAGCTAAAAGACGCTTGCAAGCCAAAGAGATAAACTATCTTTTTGTGGTCGATATCTTTAATGAAGGGGTAGATGTTCCGGAATTGGATACGGTATTATTCCTGCGGCCGACAGAAAGTTTAACCATTTTCTTACAGCAGTTGGGCAGAGGATTGCGGCTGGCAGAAAATAAAGATTGCCTGACGGTCCTGGACTTTGTGGGTAATGCCCGGCCGGAGTATGATTTTGAACATAAGTTCCGGTCTTTGATCGGGAAAACGCGCACGTCTATACTGAAAGAAATTGAGGACGACTTTCCGCATTTGCCATTGGGTTGTTCCATTATCCTAGAAAAAAAGGCTAAAGAAGTCATCCTTAAAAACATTAAGGCAGCAACGGGTTTAAACCGGAACCAGCTCATAACTAAAATCACCAATTTCAGCCATCAATCTGCACTTCCGTTAACGTTAAACAACTTTATCACCTTTAATCATATTGAGCTTGCTCAGGTTTATAAACGCGGTGGTTGGAGCCGTTTATGTGCAGAAGCACAGGTGATTCCCGACTTTACAGAACCTCAGGAAAAGGAGATTACAAGGTGCATCAACAGGTTAATTCAGTGTAATTCGATCAGCTATTTCCAGTTTATTCAATATCTGATTGACCATGAATTTGTTTTGGAGACACCAACAGAAGAGGAGCAGTTATTTCAGCTGATGTTCCATTATGATATATGGCTTGATGCAGGTACTAAATTGCATTTTGACACCATAGAGGAGAGCCTTGGGATGTTGCGTTTAAATTCTGTATTGCTAGGTGAACTCAAAGAAGTTTTAGCCATCCTCATACAAGGGATCAGCTTTATAGAAAAGAAAATTGATGTGGGCTACGCTTTGCCGCTTAGGCTACATAGCCGGTACAACCGGGACCAGATACTATCCGGATTAAGGTTCCACGAATTCACTAAAAAATCCTCCAACCGAGAAGGAATAGCGTTGAACAAATCCTTGAATACAGAAGCGCTTTTTGTAACCTTAAAGAAGTCTGAAAAGGAGTATTCACCAACTACTTTATACGATGACTATGCGATCAGTGAAGACCTCTTTCACTGGCAGTCTCAAAACCGTGCTTCTCCCGAAAATGCTTCGGGACTGGCCTACATAAAGCAGCAGATGACAGGCAGGAAGATTCTCATCTTTGTAAGAGAGCAGAATGAAGATGAATATGGGAATACGCTCTCCTATGTTTTTCTGGGGGAAGCCGACTTTATGAAGTCGACCGGTGCCAAACCCATGAACGTAGAATGGAAATTGCAGGAGCCAATGCCTGCTTATATCTGGAAGGAAAGCGGGAAGTTAGCGGTTGGGTAATTGATTGGCTTAAATCTCATCTAAATCACTACCCTGAACGTTAGATTCACCCTTGCCTTCATTGGCCTGGTGGATTTTGCGATCCGGTGTTCCCAGTGTTCCTGCAATCCGGCTTTCATCAGCAAAAAGGAGCCATGCTCCAGGCGCACGGAGTACTTCTCGCTATGATCCTGCTTGTTGCGGATGTCAAAGCTGCGTACCTGCCCGAAGCTTACCGAGGCGATCACGGGATGTTTTCCCAACACAGACTCGCGGTCGCTGTGCCAGGCCACGGAATCGTTTCCATCGCGGTAGTAATTGAGCAGCACACTGTTGAATTTGACACCGGCCAGCGGCTCCACCTTTGCTTTGATCATCAGCAGTTCTGGCGTCCAGGGGATCGGATCGGCAACTTTCCCGGAGGCGGAATAGTCTGTTCCAAAATCCCCGTACCAGGCCGTAAGTCGAGGTGTGATCACTTCTTTATCATAGAGCTTCTGGACGGTTTGCTTCCAGGGTGTTTCTTTTATAAACTGCTCCAATAAGTGATCACTTTCGGCTACATCCAGCAATCCCGGCCGGTACTCCAAATATTCTTCCGGCAATCCCTTGCTCTGTCCCGCTTCTCCAAAAAAACTCAGCTGTTCCATTCTTTTACGCTTATAAACCAACCTTTTAACCTAAAAGTTGGGTGTTCAAAACTTATTTTACAAAGATAGTGAAATACTAATATTTTTAGCATTAATTTTGTGCTCGTGGTTCAGGAAAGGTTTTACCCATATCAAAATATACCATGTCAGATTTAAAAAAAGCAATGATCAATAAGCTGCAACAGGACATTTTGCTATGGCAGGGGTTTAAGCCACCTACGGTAGGCACCAGGAAAGTGGAAGGCCTTGATCCGGTTCTTTCTGCTTTTCCAAACTCGGTTTTCCCTACAGGCGCCATTCATGAGTTTTTGAATGAAGCACCGGAAAATGCAGCGGCTTCTGCTGGTTTTATTGCCGGATTGCTTAAGACCCTTATGCAGCATGATGGTGCCTGTCTGTGGATCAGCACCTGCCGTACTTTATTTCCGCCGGCACTTAACGCATTTGGCATTGAGCCTGACCGGGTAATCTTTGTAGACCTCCGTCAGGAAAGGGATGTGCTGTGGGCGATGGAAGAAGCATTGAAATGTGAGGGCCTTTCTGCGGTGATTGCGGAAGTCCGCGAGATCAGCCTGACGGCATCCCGCAGACTGCAGCTGGCGGTTGAAAAAAGTAAGGTCACCGGCTTCATCCTTCGCAATGATCCCAGGAAATTAAGTACAACAGCCTGTGTGGCCCGCTGGAAGATCACGCCTTTACCAAGTGTCCTTGAAGGAGGTATGCCTGGTGTTGGTTTTCCATGCTGTAATGTGGAACTTTTAAAAGTGCGGAATGGTAATCCGGGTTCCTGGATCATGGAATGGTCTGCAGGCCGGTTCAGGCCGGTAATGGCGGAGGTACCATCAACCTCTATACATACATATACATCAAAAGAACAAATTCGAAAAGCTTTATAAGATGAGTACGCGGTATATTTCCATATGGTTCCGGCATTTAACCACCGACTGGCTAACGATCAGGCGTCCGGAACTTCAGGGTATGCCTTTTGTTTTTGCCGTTCCGGATCACGGACGGATGGTCGTTGTATCGGCTAGCCCGGCAGCTGAAGCAAATGGAGTAAGCGCTGGAATGGCCGTGGCAGATGCCAAGGCTGTGGTTCCCGACTTACAGGTTTTTGATGATAAAGCCGGAAGGAACAATAGATTGCTTAGTGCTTTGGGAAAGTGGTGTATCCGCTATGCGCCGGTTATTGCGGTAGATCTTCCCGATGGCCTGATCCTGAATGTGAGCGGATGTGCACACCTTTGGGAGGGGGAGCGGCCCTATTTTAAAGAAATCGTTACGCGCCTGAGGAGTAAGGGCTATGATGTACGGGCAGCAATGGCGGACACCATCGGTGCGGCCTGGGCCATTGCACGTTTTGGAACGGTAAGCCCGATTGTGGAACCTGGTGCCCAGATGGAAGCGCTGCTCCCTTTACCTCCGGCAGCCCTTCGCCTGGACCCCCTGATACTGCAGCGTATGCAAAAGCTGGGCTTGTACCGGATCAGCAGTTTCATACGGATACCGCGATCCAATTTAAGAAGACGTTTTGGAGAAGAATTACTGCTGCGTCTGCGGCAAGCCCTTGGGCAGGAAGAGGAGTTCATCCAGCCCATTGTTGAACTGGCACCTTATCAGGAACGATTGCCCTGCCTGGAGCCCATCCGTACGGCGGCAGGAATAGGTATTGCGATCCAGCGGTTGCTGGAATCCCTATGCAAGCGCCTTCAGGCAGAAGGTAAGGGGGTGCGAAAAGCGAGCCTGACCGGTTACCGGATAGATGGCCGGGTAGAGCGTGTGGAGATCGGTACCAGCCGGGCATCTCACCACATCAGCCATCTTTTTAAACTCTTTGAACTTAAAATTGACCAGATAAAACCTGCTTTGGGCATTGAACTCTTCGTGCTGGAAGCACCTCTTGTGGAAGATGTTGATCTGGTTCAGGAAAAATTATGGGCAGATCATCCGGGTGTGGAAGACAAGGGCATAACGGAGCTGCTGGACCGGCTGGCGGGCAAGATCGGGGATAATGCCATTCATCGTTATCTGCCACAGGAGCATTACTGGCCGGAAAGGTCTTTGAAACTGGCCACTTCGATTCAGGAGAAAACAGATGTGCGCTGGTGCAGGGACAGGCCGCGGCCAACGCAGCTGCTCACCCATCCGGAGCGCATCGAAGTGACGGTTCCTGTGCCGGATTATCCGCCCATGGTGTTCCGTTACAAAGGGAAAATACATCAGGTTAAAAAAGCAGACGGGCCGGAACGGATCGAACGGGAGTGGTGGATCGATGGCGGGGAACACCGGGATTATTATGTGGTAGAAGACGGCGACGGACAGCGGTACTGGCTGTTCCGGTCGGGGCATTATACGGGCGACAAGCGCAATCAATGGTTTATTCACGGGTTTTTTGCATAAAGGAATGGAGGAGATCATGCGTTATACCGAGCTACAAGTCACGAGTAATTTCAGCTTTCTTCGTGGTGCTTCTCATCCGGAAGAACTGGTGGAGCAGGCTGCAGCATACGGCTATTCGGCCATCGCCATCACAGACCGCAATAGCTTTGCGGGGATTGTACGTGGCCATGTGGCAGCGAAAGCAAAAGGCATCCGGATCATTCCGGCCTGCCGCCTGGATCTGCTGGACGGACCGTCATTGCTGGCCTATCCCACAGATAAAGATGCCTATTCGAGGCTTTCGGCATTGCTCACCAAAGGCAACCTGCGGGCAGAAAAGGGCGAATGCCATCTGTATAAAAAGGATGTTTACGAATTTGCGCAAGGCATTAAGTTTATCGTTATTCCGCCGCCGGTGCTGACAGAAACATTTGAGTTTGAAGCCTCTTTTCCGTTGTCGTTAAAGGAATACCGGGAAGTGCTGGGCACAAACCTTTACCTGGCCGCTACGCGGGGCTATCAGGGTGACGATGCGAAGAAACTCTACCGGCTTTCCCAGTTGGCAAAACAGCTGCACATTCCATTGGCGGCAACGAATGATGTACATTACCATATTCCTGAGCGCCGGGAATTGCAGGACGTTTTAACCTGTGTGCGGGAAAAATGTACCATTCATAACGCCGGGTTCCGGCTGCATCAGAATGCAGAAAGGCACCTGAAGCCGATCGCGGAGATGCTCCGGCTGTTTCGAACGTATCCGGAAGCGATCCGGCATGCGCAGGAAATTGCAGAAAGCTGCACGTTTACCCTGGACAGTTTGAAATATGAATACCCCACAGAGCTCACGACCGAAGGGCGCACACCTCAGGAAGAATTGGTTTACCTGACCTGGAAAGGCGCAGCGGAACATTTTGGAGAAAATATTCCGGCGGATATCAGAGAAACCATTGCGTATGAACTTGATTTTATGGAGCAGAAGAACTATGCTTCCTACTTTCTTACCGTGTATGATCTGGTGCGCTTTGCCCGGCGGAAGGGCATTCTGTGCCAGGGCAGGGGCTCGGCAGCAAATTCAGTGGTTTGTTATTGCCTGGGGGTAACCTCTGTTGATCCCACCAAAATTAAGCTCCTGTTTGCCCGGTTTATGTCGGATGCCCGGGATGAACCACCTGATATTGATGTGGATTTTGAGCACGAGCGGCGCGAGGAAGTGATCCAGTACATCTATGAGAAATATGGGCGTGACCGAGCGGCTATTGTGGCCACCGTAACGCAGGAAAGACAAAAGGGTGCCATCCGGGATGTGGGCAGGGCCATGGGCCTTTCTGTGGATACGATCAACCGTCTTTCTGCCTCCATCTGGGAGTTTACGGATGAATGGTTTGAGGGAAAACGTCTGGAAGAACAGGGATTGAATCCCGAGGATCCACATTTAAGGAAGGTGCTGAACCTGACCGGGCAGCTGATGGGTTTCCCGCGGCAGCTGGGCCAGCATACCGGGGGATTTGTAATTACACAGGGGAAACTGTCTGACCTTTGTCCGGTGATGAATGCACGCATGGAAAACCGGACCTGCATAGAATGGAACAAAGATGATATTGATGCACTGGGCTTCCTGAAAGTGGATGTCCTTGCATTGGGTATGCTGACCTGCATTCGTAAAGCTTTTGATCTGGCCAAACAGCATTATGGAAAGGATTTTACGTTGGCCAACATTCCGCAGGACGATAAAGCGGTTTACGATATGATCAGCGCTGCCGATACCATAGGTGTTTTCCAGATTGAAAGCCGGGCGCAGCAAGCGATGCTGCCACGCATGAAGCCTACCTGTTTTTACGACCTGGTGATTGAGGTGGCCATCGTTCGTCCGGGTCCCATCCAGGGTGATATGGTGCATCCATACCTGAGGCGGCGCAATGGGGAAGAGCCGGAGCATTATCCTTCTGAAGAACTGAGGACGATTTTGGGCAGAACAATGGGGGTGCCTTTGTTTCAGGAGCAGGCCATGGAGATTGCCATTGTTGCGGCTGGATTTACACCTGCAGAGGCGGACGGACTGCGCCGGAGCATGGCGACCTTTAAAATGAAAGGGCTGGTGAGCCAGTATGAGAAAAAACTGGTCGAGGGCATGGTTGCTAAAAATTACGAACGTGAGTTTGCAGAACGCATTTTTAAACAGCTGGAAGGTTTTGGAAGCTATGGCTTCCCGGAGAGCCATGCGGCCAGCTTTGCCCTGCTGGTGTATATTTCCTGCTGGCTTAAATGGCATTATCCGGATGTATTTGCCACGGCCATACTAAACAGTATGCCTATGGGCTTTTACCAGCCGGCACAGCTGGTTATTGATGCGCGGAACCATGGTGTCGAGGTGCGGCCTGTAGATGTAAATTTTTCCGTGTGGGACAATAAACTGGAGGAAGAATCCGGGAAGTACTTTGCCTTGCGGCTTGGTTTCAGGCAGGTAAAGGGCATGCGTGAGGGGGATGTAGAAGTGCTGGTCGCTGCAAGAACTGCTGCATATACCAGTATTCATGCCTTACGGGATTGTGGTGTGCCGTTGGCGGCACTCGAAAAGCTGGCCGATGCAGATGCCTTCAGGTCCATGGGCCTGGATCGCCGCCAGGCATTGTGGGAAGTTTCTGCATTGGCGGACATGCCCATTGCGCTGTTTTCCGGTCAGCCTTCAGAAAGCGCTTTGGAAAGCCAGGTCTCACTGCCCTTGATGACAAAAGGAGAACATGTTGTTCATGATTACGCTACTACGGCCTTATCCTTAAAGGCACATCCGGTTAGTTTTATACGGGAAAAGTTAAGGATGCTGCACATCCGCTCGAAGGAAGAACTGGCCGAGGTTAAAGATGGTCAGCTGGTGAAGGTAGCCGGTTTGGTGCTGGTCCGCCAAAGGCCGGGCACTGCCGGAGGGGTTTGCTTTATTACGATAGAGGATGAAACCG
Organism: Bacteroidota bacterium; assembly: GCA_029851965.1. Taxonomy (GTDB): domain Bacteria; phylum Bacteroidota; class Bacteroidia; order Sphingobacteriales; family Sphingobacteriaceae; genus Pedobacter. The sequence continues at coordinate 14,822 of JARKUW010000060.1, forward strand.
GCTTTTCCAATTTGGTGGTCTTCCAGGGGCTTTTTGATACCTATAGGAAAGAGATCCTGCAATCGCGGCTGTTGATGGTAGAAGGGAAGCTTCAACGGGAGGGGCAAGTGGTTCACGTTATTGTTAAACGCTGTTTTGATCTGTCTAAATTGTTGCAGGGGCTTACTCTGGAAAATGAAATTCCCCCTGTGCGGACCTCGCGTTCGGATGAAAAGACAGCACCTTTTCCTGCGGCAAATAATAAACGAAGTCAGGTGCGGGAATCTGCCCAAAAGGAAATCTTTCCTGCAGCAAGGAACTTTAAATGATATTGTTTTAAGTGTGAAAAAAGATGCTTGTATCAGGTGGAATTTCGCGTCTTTAAACGATGAGGTAACCCGAATAAACAGAAGCGGTAATATCAATGGAAAAAAGGCATTATGAAGTATGCTTCTCGAATTTATAAATAGTAAATTAGCGGTAAGTGACTTTATTTGAGGTGATTATTGTAAATATATATTCCGATGAAAACGAAAAAGAGCGCTATAGCAGCAACCATTTCCGCCTGGGAACATGATCCCGGATCAGGAAATCAGCCCGATGGAGGACAACTCATTGAAATA
>JARKUW010000061.1 GCA_029851965.1 Bacteroidota bacterium
CGTAGCATCATGTCGTACCGCCAGGATTGCGCCGGCTTTAAGCCTTTGGAAATGATAGGCCAAATATCCAATTCGAAGCATCAGCTGCAACCAGCGGTTCAGCCGGCCTCCAGGGATTGTAATTAGATTTACACCATCAGGAACGACCGTAAACACTTCCTCTCCGGGCTGGCCACCAGTTAATATCAGGGATACATCTGTATCATTCTCCATATAAAATTCGCAGAGGTTAAGGGCAATCTTTGCTGCCCCGCCCAGCCGTAAAGACGGAATGCATATAATTAATCTCCTCTTCATTTATACAGAACCCATATTCTTTCAATTAACAGCTGCAACAGATTTTAAATCTGTTGCAAAGACACCATCCGCTTAAACCTTGAGGACTTCTCTGTCAACTCGTCGAACGTTCCGCTATAACTCACCTTTCCCTTTTCAAGCATATAAATCTTATCTGCTTTCTTTATGGTAGAAAGACGGTGAGCGATGATAATCAACGTATAATTACCCTGTAGTTTTTCGATGTTTTTCTGAATGAAAAGCTCCGTCTCAGAATCTAACGCCGATGTCGCCTCGTCCAGGATCAAAACTTCCGCTTCCTTATACAACTCCCTGGCAATGGAAATCCGCTGTTTCTGTCCGCCTGAAATCAACATCCCCTTATCCCCTATACTGGTATTTTCCTGTTCAGGTAAGCCACGGACAAAATCCGTCAGCGACGCCAGTTCTATGACCCGCCAGAAGCGCTCCACATTCTCTTCGGTCGGCTCTGCCCAGAAAGTAACATTGTTGTAAACATTATCCTTGAATATGACGGGTTCCTGAGAGATGTAACCGATGGTTCCCCGGAAACTATCCATATTGTAATCAGACACAGAAACTCCGTCTATAGAGAAGCTTCCTGCTGCAGGCGGGAGAATACCGGTGATGATGTTCGCCAGCGTTGTTTTACCCGAACCACTTTCACCGACCAGCGCTATAGTGTGGTTTTTTGGAATCGTCAGATCTACGTTGTTGAGTACCGCATGATCACCATACTTGAAAATGAGGTTCCTGATCTCAATGGCAGACTTGAAACCTCTATATGGATTTGTATTCTGTATTTCCTTTTCCGACTTCATCTCATTCGAAAGTGAAGATACGGCATGTATGGCGCCGATGTTCTGCAAAAAGCTCTGCCACCAGCTTTGATAGTTCATCAGGAAAGACAAAGCCCTGTAGAACAACAGTAAACTTAAAATTATCGAGCCTAAACTCCCATTCATCCATCTAAGCTGTATAATGATTACGGCAACAACGATAAACATCACCATAGGCTCCCTGATGCTCGCCGTAATGGCCTGATAGTAGCCCATCTTCTTGTTTAGATCTTCAGTCTCATTGATAACCTTTTTTATCTTCTTTGAGAAGCCGGCAAACTGATTGGTTGCCTTCAGGTATTTAAAGAAATGTACCGCTTCAATTAAATAAGCGTTAAAGGCATTGCCCTTGCCGGAAATCTTAAACGAGGCCGTCTTAACAGTTTTAACAAAGCGACTGAACATCAGGTTCGATAAAAAGGATCCCAACGCAACCAGCATCGCAAATTGCCAGTTGGCAAGGAAGGCCATCGTCACATACGTAATCAACATCGCCACTGCACTTACAGAGTTCAGGTAATGGTTCAACGAAACCTGCAGTTTTTGAACTTCAGCAGTTATGATATTCTGGATTTTACCGGCATCTTGTTTTAAGAAACCATTGTAGGTTAGATTCTGAAGATCGTCGGTCAGTTCAAAGCGGATATCCTTAATGAACTTTTGCTTTAAATGAACCTGGGAGTTTAACTGTACAAACTTCAGTAGGCCCTTGAAAATAAACAACGTAAGTAACATGATCAGCACACTGTAGATATTCAGCGTAAGGTTCATAGAGTGAAAGATATCAATCAGAAACTGAAGGTTTCCCATCGAACTTCCCGTACCTGCATTTCCATTCGTATCCATCGATTGCAGCAGTGGAATAAACATGGCAAGGCCAATACCATCCAGAAAGCTTACACAGATGCTTAAAAACAAATCAACAATAAAGCGGATGCCTAATGTTCCGTAAAAAAAATTAAAATACCCGATAAAATTATGTTTAAGATCTGATTTCATTAATGTTATTAGTTAATTAATTAAGTTATATCCTTGCGTATTGTTCGTCTTCCTCTTCTTCCCCGTCAACATCATCTAAAACCTCAAACTCGGTGTTTGTTGTCATCAGGAACACCATACTGATTGCAAAAAACAGATTGTTAAACGATGACACGGAAAGCCCGTTAATCAGTACAATACTTATAAAAACCAGTGCAACATCCTTTCTAACGTTGCTCCGAACCAACAGGAGGTAGACAGAATAGATGATAAATAAAAATCCGAGTATTCCATGATCAAACAGCACACGAAATATAAACGAGTGCAGAACGACCGAGTAGCAGGTTCCATCCTCCCGGTAGCTGAACATCATTTCGAAATAGTTCATGTAACTGCAGGATTGTGGACTCAACGGAGTGATCCGCTCTGCTCCAAGCATCCATTGAAAAAAGTTCCAGTCCTGTACATTCGACCACCAAACCAGCATAAAGCGGTAACGGTCGATGTCCTCGAGACTTGAGGAACGCTGACTGAAAATATAGACCGCTAATGCACCCAGTACCAATCCTACGCCGGGAATAATAAAGACCCTGGTTTTCTTGAAAGAATCATAAATCACAAAGAGCACGAGTACGCTGTACATCAGCAAAGAAGATCTTGAAAGCGAAAGGATCGTGATTAACCCAACAAGTCCCAGCAAAAAGAGATACTTCTCCTTAGTAACCGTATACCGGATCAGGTACAGCGCATACAGAAACATCAACTCAAAGTTGTTTTCCATGTATACGATCGGCCTGAAAGACTTTCCCGTTGCGATCATGAGTATATACTTTAGCAGAAACAGGGAGAACAAAACGAAAATCAACCGATTTGCACCGTTGTAATTCATCAGTCGCTTATCCGTAAGGAATGTAAGAAAAAAAAGATAAATAAATGACTTATAGATCTTTAGAAAATCAAGAACATTCGCATTTGTGAAGTTTATGGCATACAAATAGGAAAGCACTACGTAGAACAGGCTAAACCATCTGATGATTATAATTCCCGTGATGGGTTCAGAGCGCTTTGTCCACCAATAGCCCAAAAAAGCATAGGACATAAATGTGGCCTCGAGTACATACTCAGTCCACGCCGCCTGGTGTTTAGTGAGCAACAGCCCGGAGGATATCAGCGCAAGTAAGCCCAACATCAGAATAAAATAGTTCTGAAAAAAATACGCTTTAATACTGGTTACTTGTGTTTGCAAAATTCTTTCTAATTATTTAAAATAAAACTGCGTATTGAATCAATTAAACTTAATGAAGCATAATCCCCAATTACCGGAGACGCCTCTTTCTTTTCAGTGCAGGACATATCTTTAATAATTCTTCTCAGCTCTTTTTCATTATGTGCAACCGGAACATAGCCCAGTGTCTCCATATTGCGCGTCGTGTCGTACTGATGATTGTCCCGGTGTTCGTTCAAATCCGCTTTTCGTGGCATCACAATAATGGGCTTACCCTTAGTAAGCGCTGATAAAATTGATCCTATGCCTGCATGACTTACAATCAGCCTGGAGTTTTCAAAAATTCTGGAATATTCCATCGGCTCTAGAAAACCCACCACCTTAACATGACGGGTAGGGAAATCCACGCCGAATGCCTGAACAATAACCTCTTCCCCGTCAAGGTCTGCGGCAATATCGTCCATAGCTTTCACCAGTCGGTTAAAAGGTGCTTGTGTCCCTGTAGTTACAAATATCATGATAAGACGTTTCCTGCGTAAATAATGTTATCTGCTGCCAAATTTGGCCATTGTGTATATATCCTGTCTACAAATTTCCGGGCGATCCGGCCACTCATGGAGAGCTTTCCCGCACTCGCTATCGTATCAACCCAAATGGTTTTGATCCCTAAAATCTTTGCTACGGCTAATCCCATCAGGCCCGGAGCTGCACCAGTACTAATAACCGCTTCTGGGCGTTCGTTGTATATGATTTTAAACACTTTCAAAAAAACCACCACCAATTTGAATTTATTCCAGCGGTTTGCATCAGGTATTGTATAAAATTTATTCTCCGCAACTGTTGCTGCAAGACTGGCACGCGTCGACACAAAAACGAGCTCCATACCTGCAAACGCAGGCATCAGCCGTAAGAGTTCAACCCAATGACCACCAACAGATGCTATAGCGACTACTTTCATTTTAAGTTAGTTGTATACGCAAAATCATTCCTCAACCGCTTCAGCATAAAATCCTTAACGATATGCTGCTCTTCTTTATTTACCATCGGCCGCGTAAAAAGTGTTGCCTTAACACCATAGTAAAAATAGACCAGTCCAGGATAAACACCGCGTTCCTTAACCAGCTTCAGGGACTTGAAGATGTACATGTAAAACGGATACCCCATATTGCGGTAACCTGTTGCTTCTCTCAATAAACCCTTTTTAAATCCGCCTTCGGCACTCCTGGTTTGAGTAGGGTACAGATGCCAGATCTCCTGTTCAAAAAACTTTTCAGTAATATACCCTTTCGATCTGGCGAGCATATCATCAATCCCATCCCAGCCCTTAAATGGCTTAAGACCACCCATTGTTTCCAGGCAACTTCTCCGGTAGAATTTGGTTTGACCCTGAGTATGCCAGCGATGTTTGGATTCAATCACCTTGTTCTTCCCGTCAGTCATTATATAGGTCACGCCACTCGCAATCCCAAGCTTCGGATAGATGGTAAACTTGTTCATTAAAAACTGAAGATAATCTTCGCGCTCAATCACCAGATCCGCATCAAGTTTCGATACAACATCCCATTCTATGTTCAGGGATGCCGCAACCTTCAGGCCATCATTAAACACATCTACAACATTATTGCCCGTCGCACGCTTACCTGCTGAGTTGTCCCGGCGATGGTAATGGATGAATGGGTACCTGGACTGATATTCCTTAACCAACTCAGGTGACCGGTCGTCAGATCCATCATCAATCATCAACCATTTTACGGGATGAATGGACTGTTTTACTATCGAATCCATCGTTTTCACTATAGATTCTTCTTCATTTCTAAATGGTGTGATGATTAACAGACGCATTATTATAGTTCTATTTACTTCTAAAAAACTTACCAAACTTCCTCCCTATACCTTTCGGGCCTTCTTCTTGTCCATAACTTCCATAATTGTAGCCGTAACCGTAGCCATACCCATTTCCGTTCTCAATTTTGATGTCGTTAACCACGATACCAAGCTGCTTCATCCGGTTGTTCTTATTTAAATCTTCAACGATCTCCAGTTGCGACTTCAAGGTGAAGTTATGCCGCACCACATAGATGCAGAAATCCGCATGATCGCCGAGCAACTGAGCGTCAGTAACCACGCCAACTGGTGGCGCGTCAATAATGATGAAATCGAATTGTTGTCTGAGTTCATTGAACAATTCCGTAGCACGCGCACTCAACAGCATCTCAGCCGGGTTGTTAGGCAACGGGCCCGAAGAAATCATGAACATATTAGCATGTATACTTAATGGCTTAACGATGTCTCTGGCCGTTACTTTGGCATCCTCTATATAGGTGGTAAAACCAACACCATTCTGAACGCCCAACTTGGACGAAAGACTTGGTTTTCTTAAATCCAGTTCCATCAGCAACACCTTTTTTCCAGATAGCGCCAGCACATTGGCAAGGTTTATAGAGGCAAAGGACTTACCCTCTCCCGACATTCCGGATGATACCAGGATGATGTTCTGTGAGGGCTGCTTCAGGTAAAAACTCAAGTTTGTTCTCAGCGCACGGAACTGTTCCGCGATGGCCGATCTCGTCATGTTTCCAACCAGAAGATTTTGAACATCCTTACTGTGACCAATTTCCCCAATGATCGGAACCAGGGTCTTTTTAACAATATCACGTTTGGAGTCCACCTTGTTGTTAAGCAGGTACTTCAGGTAAATAAATGCGGCAGGTAGCATCAGCCCCAACAGAATACCGCCAGCATAGAAAAATATGGCCCGCGGACTAAATGGACTTGTTGCCGATTTAGGTGGATCTATATTCGTAGAGTTTGGCGTATTGTACGTTTTTGATATCGCCGTCTCCTCACCTTTCTGCATCAGAAAAATAAACAGCTCTTCTTTGATTTTTTGCTGGCGTGCAAGATCAAGGTAGTTACGCTCCTTCACAGGAACGCCCTGAACCTGGCCTTCTACTGACCTGATCCTTGCCAAAAGACCATTTTTAGTAATGTTCAAAGAGTTTTTGCTGCTGCTTAAACTCGCAAGCATGTCGCTGTTTGTGTTCGCAATCTGCTCGTTTAAATTAACGATCACGGGATTGGTTTCCGTAACAGTCATGAGGCGCCTGTCGCGCTCCATCACCAGTGCATTGTGCTTCTCCACAAGGCTGCTGAACAATGGGTCAGAAACAACCAGCGTGCTCGGCACAACACTCGTTCCTTTTGAGTTGCTGCGCATGTAATCCTGAAGACTGTTCAGTACACTCAGTTGGGTCTCCACCTTTGCCAGCTCATTTACGTACTGTGAACTGTTGTTAATTAATACATTGGATTGCTGAGACATCTCGGTAATCGAGTTCTTCTGTCTGAATCCCTGTATATTTGTTTCCAAACTGCCCAGTTCGCCGCCAAGATAGCTTAGGCGCGTCTGAATGAAAGCGTAGGCACTGTCTGCCAGGCGATTTCGGTCGTTAACATTCGTTTCTACATAGATCTGCAAAAGCTTTTTCAGAATATCCTCCCCCTTCTTTGGAACAGGATAGTTCAGCGTAACGTCAATCACCGCAGAGGGGTCATTTGGAAGCAAAACGGTGTATTGTGAAGTCAGACTCTCCACTTTTTTGTCTACCGACGTCACGGAGAACGCATACGCACCTAAGGCTGGTTTCACGGGCGCTTTCAGAATTTGAAATACCCCAATTCCTTTTAGCGTCAGCGGCTTGCTATAGGTGATCGTCGTATCCAACTTGTCGCTGATCAGCTGTATCTTTTCATTTGGAAGCAGGTTTACATCGAAATTAGTCGTCTTAATCGTGTCCACCGGCTGAACAAGGTCAACAATAAAGGGCGCCTCATAAACTTCATCGTCCCGTAATGTTCCTTTATTATAATAGGTGATGTTAAGCTTCATATCCTTCACCACACGTTCCATCAGGTATTTCGTTCTCAATATGGAAGCTTCATTTGCAAGGGATGAACTTGCCATCGATCCAAGTTGGCCAAGCAGCTTGCTTTCTGCAGTTGTTCCGCCTTTTGAAGGGTCATTAATCAAGACTTTCGCTGAGATCAGACTGAGCGGAGTTTGAATCTTCAATACATAAT
>JARKUW010000091.1 GCA_029851965.1 Bacteroidota bacterium
GAATAGTTCACCCAGAATTCATTGCGAAATGCATAAGGCACCTTACGGAATCCTTGTTTTTCATACACCAGGCCGACACCCGGTTGAAAACCCTGATCTACACTATAGCTTAAACGAAACAGCGGACCGAACTGATCGAAAAGAAAACTGTTCTTATTGTAGCTGTTAACCAGCGTATCGTTCGCAAGTTTCCGCCGCGCCAGGGCAGATGGAGGCAGCTCACTCGCCTGATCCAGGCGGTCGTAAATAACATTTCTCCCGCGATCGCTCAATGCAGGATCTACTTTAAAAGCATCCTTCCCATCCCCGCCGATCATCCGGACCACAATGTCGGATTTCTGCGAACCCGTCACCTCAAATACATCGTCGGCAGCGAAGCCGTACAAGCGGATCTCTTCGGTCTCCTTGTTTTTAAACAGGCGGTGATAGATGGTCCGGCCGGTGGTGCTGTCTTTTTTAATGTTTAAGACCGAAAGATCTATATCGCCATCCGGCTGATGGCCGATCCGGAAATATTCCCTTTTGTCAGACGCCGGGACCTCCACAGTCTTGGCGAGGAAACGGTAATATTCCAGCCCGAGCCTTCCCAGGTTTTTCACACGGCCATTCATGGCCCTGCTCAGCTCTCCCCCGCTTTCTGCTGTAATTTCTGCAGGCATCAACTGTATGGCTTGCTGCACAAGCCCGGGTGTCAGTGTCTTTTGCACATAGCTGATCTCTTCGCGCCATACAGTTTCACTCAGCCCATTCAGGAAATAACGGTCGAAGAACCGCGCATTGTAGTTCCAGGTCTTAATGTCACGGATATCTTCTGAGTAGGGCTGCAGGTTCGACTTCAGCCACTGATGAGATAAGATCCAGGGAAATATTCCCGAGGTTTTGTAAAAAACCTTGTCACGGTCTCTCGGAATCGCCGTATACATGGTGACACCACTCTTTTTTTCCTTCGACCAGCGCCAGTTGTCTTCGTGCCGGTCCCAGTCGCCCAACACAAAGTCAAGTAACCTTGCCCGCAGCGTAATGCGCTGGTCAGACACATGATCATTGTCTTCCTGGAGCTTTTCCTGCACTTTGAGGGTATTATCGGTATCATCAAATTCCAGTGGAGCACGTTCTTCAAACAGGTAAACCGCATTTGCAAAATCTTTACGGTATTCCTGCAGCCCGGGATCATCACCAACATAAACGATCTCCGGATTGGAATGGGCAAGCTGGAGCGCTGCCGCAAGCGGCGGAACAATGAGCGCACCAAAGGGATGGCCTGTAGATACCTGATCCTGAATGATGTCCCGCGCAATGGTCGGCTTCAGGCTTTCGGGCAGGGCCCGATCCGGATACTTCTGAATCGTCCTCAAGACCCATTCCTTTCCCTGTGCGTCTACAAACCGGATGGAACGGGTCTGGTTACCGCCGCCGAGTTTCGCGATCTTAAGACCTCCCTTCTCTTTGTTGATGTGCAGCACACGCACCTTTACAGGCGTTGCCCAGAGCTTCCTGTAGTTCTCACCGAGAAACCGTCGGTGAAGCGGGCTCACCTCATTATATTCTGGTGCAATAGCAACCGTGATGGAGTCTGCGGCCTTTGCTTCCTGAGCGACAGCCGAATCCGGCAGCAGGCACGTAGATAGTAAAGGAAACAGGAAAATAAATGGCAGGTAATTCTTCATAATCCCGTTTTAACTCGTTTGTTCATCCAATAAAACACTTACCCGCAACGCTTTCAGGCCGTCTACACCCTGCAACTCTTCGAGCTCTATAAATTCGACATCGTTGTCCAGGATCTGTTGCTCCTGCAGCTTCTTGATGTACTCCAGATATTCCTGTGCTTCCCAGTGGTTCAGGTACACGATCGCTACTTTCCCCGGCTGCGTCAGACGTTCTGCGGAATGCTTAACATGCACCTTGTCAATACGTTTTTTCACCAGCTGATAGCGGATGTTGTAACTGCCCTCCACATCGAAACGCTGTTCGTCGGGCCGGAAACTGATGTCTATCAGTTTTTCATGCACAAAGATCAGCTGCGTGGTCTGTAGCGGCACGGCAAGTTTCGGCACAACATCATGGGTCGCCCTGGCGATCTCTGCCACTTTCTTCAGGTGTAAAAAGCGAAACCGCCGGATCATATCCGCGGACATTGGAATTTCCGGAGCAATAGATTGTCCGAGGTAAATATCAAACTCTACGCCGTCTGTTCTGAACTTCTCGAAATAGCAGGGATATATTTCCTGCAAACTGCTGTTAAAATCATCGAGCATGGTGTTGATGCGGCGGTTGATCGTCTGCATGCTGTCTTCATATGCTCTTCTATGCAGGTAAACCGCACCTTCGGGTTGCGTGAGGTCAAAATACCGCTGTATGATTTCGTTCAACTCGGGTTGATTCTCCCGCAATTGAATGAGGTAAGCCGGTAATTTCCGAAGCAAATAGTCTTCAATCCGCAAAATCTCCAGATCCGACAACTGGTCATGGTTGCCGTATTTGCAGATCAACGCTTCGGAAGACATCTGATCTGCATCTTCCTGACAATAGCTGAGCTTTAAGGCCTCCAGGGTATTTGTAAGGAGGTCAAAATGCGCGTAAAGATCATTCCGGACGGCCAGATTTCTTTCTACGCTTGAATCTTTAATGTCTATGGCTGCATAAAAGGGTTGTACCTTTTCAAACAGGATTGATTCGAGATGTGGCTCCGGCTGATTGTTGAGCGCTGCGGCAACATAATGATAGGCAGCCTCGTTAAAGCGCCACTGCACTGCCGGTTGTATGGACGTAAACTTGTCTGTAATGACTCTTGAAATGTCATCATTAAAATCCGTAATGATATTTTGAAACAGCTGCGCCAGCAGCGGAAATGCCGCTTCCAGCTTAGATAAAGTATTGGTGTTAAAAAAGGACGCATCTCTCACGTAAACTTCCAGGCAGCCAACCAGCTTGCCGCTGTAATACACCGGGAGAAGTGCGTAAGAACGGATTCCCTCCTTCCACAGCAGTTTCAGCAGTGGGTATTTTTCATCTTCTTTTTCGGTTACTTCCGGGAAAATGAGGCGCTGTGGATGGGCAAGGTAGTCATCCATGACCTCCTGAAAGTTGTCTACGCCTGTATTCTTGCCGGCCGCCACACGCAGAAGAATGCTTGGAAAGCCGGAGTTGTTGTCCAGCACCGCCTTATTGTTCAGGCGCAGGTAAGGGAGTAAGCCGAATTCCACTTCATTTGAGCCGACAATGGTTTTCAAGGCACCGGTTACCTTCCTGTCGTAACCACCGACGGAACACTCATTGTGCTCTACGATTACGTTTTTGATCGAGCCCAACGCATACTCCGCAGTAACATCCTCTAACGTAATCACGGAAATGCCTTCTATGGAAAACTGTTCGGCTGGCAACAGGCGTGTCAGCAACTCCAATGTCGTTGAGTCGTCTTTCAGACTTTCTCTCAGGTTTTGAAGGCTGAGCTCCGGTAATGTTCCGTGGTTGTAGATCTCCATAAAACGGGTATCGATAACCGTCCGGTAATATTTCAGCAACTGGGTCTGCGGATCAATGATCGCCTTGATGGAGAAGTCGTTATCTGTAAGTGAAAACTGATAGAACTTTCTTAAAATAAGGTTGTAGAAACTGAACTTCAGGTTTTTCTTCATTTCCTTATCCCCGGGTAACTTCAGACCCTGCTTCAATTTGCCGGTCAGGGGATCCATCAGAACGGCATAGAAAGCCTCAGTTCCAAAAAAGAAAAACGGGGACACCGGTGCACCCAACGCCCACAATTGCTGCTCCTCCTCATTCAATAACGGAGACAAGCTGGTATAGATCAATTCAAAAAGCCGGGTGTACTTCTCCGTATCTGCTCCGGTAATCGGCCGTTCAAGTTCCGGATATTGATAAAACTGACTTAATATATATTTGTAGATCCGTGACTTAGCCGTTCTATCCGTCTGGCTTTTCTGTTCAATGTATTTCACATAAGGCCAGAGGGAAAGACTTACGTCTGCGCCTAATACGCTTGGTGTAAGTGATAGATCCTGCTCATTAAAATTAACCCTGATTGCCCGCATGCTGCCGATTTGTTTTCTTTATTGTATATAACGTTTTACAAAAGTAAACGTTTCAATTACTCCAGCATCGGTATCAACGAAATAAGTGAAACGGACACGCTTATCGGCAAAAAGATCTGCGGTCACATATCCCTGCCGGGCATCTGCATAACGTGCATGTTTTCCCTTTACCGCATGACTTTGCTTGGCACCCGAACCACTTACCACCTGGTACTTGCCTTCGTTAACAATAAACTGCAGGCCGTGATCGTGGCCAGAAACATGGACGAGGTTTGGAAAGCCAGCAAAGGCGCCATCAACACGCTTGATCATATCCCGGTAAACAGGATGCCTGAGATCTTCAGCGGTTCTGAAAACGGTACGCAACAGAGGGTTTATAGAACCAACAACCGGAAGTGGGAGGTAAAGATTTCGGTTTAGATCCGTTAGTGGGAACAGATGTTGTTTCAGGGTGTAGTAGCCCCCGTGTGTCCCATAGCTCTGGAAGGGATGATGCGAAGCCAGCAGCAGGATTTTGCCGGAATTCTGGCCGGCGATCTTCTTTAACCCGGCCACCACGTCTTCCTTGCTGCGGCAGCTGCAATTTACCCCAGTATCTTCCTTAACGTGAGGGTAGACCCACCATTCACTATCGAACGCAACAACGGCCATGTCTCCTGAGATGTCGATAACCACCGGATCCGGGCAGCCGTTTTTCGGAACCATCTGCAGCAGGCTGTCGCCCTGAGCTTCCACAAACGTAGCCTGTGCCTTAATCTTGGCTAGCCCCAAAGGCCCCGACCGGTCCCAGTCGTGGTTCCCGGGAAGAAAATAAACCCTGGCACCTTTTTCACGCATCGGCTTGAACTGAGACCTGATCACATTTTTTGTTCTTTCTACTTCCGCAGATCCGGCGAGTGCCATACCATCCGGGTAAATGTTATCACCAAGAAATAACACCGTTGTCTTTCCTTTAAGGATCTTCCCCGCAGCATGGCGGATCACATGGGTTTGCCCCGCATCTATTTCCCCGGCATCGCCGATCAGCACGACACGCGAAACGACAGCGCTGTCCTGAGCGGAGGCGATCGCAATGTTGATCAAGATTAAAAAAACACCTGCAAACAGACGGATCATGGGCTATTTAATCGATGACTTATAGTTGAATTTAAGTATGTTCCCATTTGAAATATCATCGCCCTCATTGGAGATGTATAGATTCTGGTTTTTGTCGAATGCGATCCCTTCCGGTTGATTGAAAGTTCCGGAATCGAGGTGATGAACACTCTTTACCCCCCAATCCGGCCTGGTTAGGACCAGCATCTTATTGACCGAGGATACAATGTACCACTCCTTGGTTACCGGATTGCGCCCTAACGCAGATGCTTTCAGCCCCCCTTTAACTTTGTCCCCCAACTGCTCGATCGCTTGCACATCGATGGTAAAGGTGCCCGACTCCTCCAGTTCCTGGGTGTCTGCCCGGAAGTCGAAAATGTAGCCCGTTGCCGTGTTTTTCTTGGCATCCACCTTGCAGTTTTTGCAGAGCACATAGACCTTGGAATCGGCATCGCTGACATACATACTTTCGTATTCTCCTTTGGGCAGAATCTTCTTAAATTCTTTTACGGAATCCGTCTTCTCCTGCCGCACATCCGCAAATGGAAAAGTATAGATTGAACCATTACTCTTCAGCACGAAAACAGTTTCCTTCATGATGCCAATGTCCTCATAGTCGCCCTTGGAGCTGAACTTGGTATTGGACTCTGTTTTCTCGCCCCAGCGCTGCTTGAACACTCTGCCGTCCTCGTCCTGTATGGAATACACCGTGTCGGCATTAAGATCAGGGAAAGCAATACCTGAGATTTCCAGCAGCTGATCCGGCATAATAAATTTATCCGGCTGCTCCAGATCATATCCGGGCAGATTGCTGATCCGCGCTTCTTTATGCTGACAGGCGAAGCTGATCAGTATTCCGCAAAGTGCAATTAACATTAATAGAGTTTCTATCCGCTTTTTCATGGGCATTTATCTGTTAATCTTTATTTATCCACAGCTTCTTTCAAGAAATTGTAGATCTCCTGCTGTGATCCGGGCTTTCCATTGCTTTCCAGTGAAACATTTTCCAGCCTGGAGTTGATCTGTACAGCCTGCGTCTGGTCGTCCCATTGCAGCTGCAAAAGCTGTTTTACACAGCGGCGCAAATCTGCATCATATACCGGGAAGCAGACCTCAATTCTGGAATACATGTTTCGGTTCATCCAATCGGAAGAGCCCATGAATAATTCTTCTTCACCGTTGTTGTGAAATAGAAAAATCCGTCCATGCTCCAGATACCGGTCTACAATACGTTTAACGGTAATGTTTTCACTTTGTCCTGCAATCCCGGGCACCAGGCAACAGATTCCCCGTACAATCAACTGGATCTTCACGCCTGCGTTTGAAGCATCATACAGCTTTGATATTAATGTTTTTTCTTCCAGATTGTTTAATTTAATCCGAATTGAGGCCGGACGCCCCGCTTTAGCATGCGTGATTTCCTGCTCAATTAAGGCCAGAAATTTCTCCTGCAAGTTGAATTGAGCAACCAGCAGGTGTTCAAATGTAACGCGATCTTCTGCAGCCGAACTTTTCCTTTTTTTTCCGAGAAACATAAATAAGCTTTCCAGTTCCCGCAGCATAGGCTCATAGCTGGTCAGCAGCGTGTGGTCCGTATAGAACCGGGCTGTCGTTTCGTTCAGGTTGCCCGTAGATAATAAGCCAAAATAGCCGGTTTTCTCTTCTACAACCCGCTTCACCAGCGCAACCTTCGCATGAACCTTAAATGCGTTGCTGCTGTAGATCGTCTTCGCCCCTGCCGCCTTAAGCTGTGTTGCCCATTTGATGTTGTTCGCTTCGTCAAACCGTGCCTTCAGCTCCAGCATAACCACAACCTTTTTGCCGTTCCTGGAAGCGTTGGTCAACGATTCAACAATCTTCGAGGGATTGGCCACCCGGTACAACGTACAGTAAACGGTTGTTACCCGGGGATCTGTTTCTGCAGCTTTGAAAAACTCGAGCACGGGATCAAACGACTGATAAGGGACATTAACGAGCATGTCCATGGATTTAAGCTGCTCAAAAATACCTGCCTGCGTACTTCCGTTCTTCAGCGGCAAAGCAGGCCATTTCTTATATTCCAGATCTTTATCCTCCACCGGAAAGCCACTTAAATCCTTAAGGTTATGGTAGAAACCGCCCATCACGATGGAAGCCTGGGGCAGGTCAAGCACGTAAACCATCTGGTAGATGCGCCGCAGGGGAATATCCGGCTGACACAAAAACCGGGTAGCCGGACCGTAGTCGCGCTTC
The DNA here is from genome assembly GCA_029851965.1 of Bacteroidota bacterium. GTDB lineage: Bacteria > Bacteroidota > Bacteroidia > Sphingobacteriales > Sphingobacteriaceae > Pedobacter. The sequence continues at coordinate 7,377 of JARKUW010000091.1, forward strand.
GCAAGCTCCTTCTCCATGGCGGAAATAACATCTTCATCCACTTCCTCCTCTGTGCGAAGCTCCGCGTCCCGTGTCACTTTGATGTTGTATGCGGCGAGGATTTCTTCCCCTGGAAAAAGCAGCGCCAGGTTGTGCCGTATGATGTCTTCCAGAAAGACGATGTAGTTTACACCATCTACCGCAACTTTGAATAGACGTGGGAGCTTATCACCGGGAATATCAAGAAACACCAGTTTTTCACTGCCTTCGGCAGTTCGGAGGAACACCCCCTGATACAGCGTATTGTTGCGGGCAAAAAAGTTCCGGTTGTCGCGGTCAATGGTAATGGGCACAACATGTTCCATGATGTCAGCGCGGAAGATGGCCTTCAGACTTTCTGAAAGATCTTCCGGGATCGGCTTATGGTAGAGCCAGTTGTAGTTCAACTCCAGCAAACCCGGTAAAATGACATCCTGTATAATTTCACCGTAGCGCTGCTGCTGCCGGTCAATGATCTTCTTCGCCTGTTCATACACCGATACCGATTGATCCAGGGCGGTGTCATTCTTTATGGCCTGTAATACCGGCATCCTCACCCGGTAAAACTCATCAAGGTTGGACGAGAAAATAGATAGAAATCTGATCTGTTCCAGCAGGGGCACTTCCTTCCGCCGGGCTTCCATTAAAACGCGCTCATTGAAGCTCAGCCAGCTTAAATCCCGGTTAAAAAAAAGATAGTCACCCATAGCTACATCGAAAAGAATATCGCAATAACAAAGGCAAGTACAGCGGCTACAATCCCAAACATGAATACATTATAAGCGACCCTAAGGTGCCTGTACTTTCTCCCCAGGACCACACCCTGGGCATAGATATCCTTGATCAAACTTCCATAGAGGAAATCCCGGTCATCCATCATCTTTTCAATTCCCGCATTGTACTCAGGGAGGCCCATCCGGTAGAAATTTCCAAAGAAAAGCAGGTTCGTCGACTTGTTTTCAATATCCTGCTGTGTAAACCTTCCGGGAGGGACAGCCGGACGGGTCGCAAGAATGGAGAACACCATGGTCACCACGCAGACAATAAGCAATATAAAGGTCGGAATAATAAGTTGCGGATTATCTTCGAGCCGCCTCAGCAGAATACTCAAGATCACCGATAAAATGATCGAGTTGGTGGAGATCATAATGTGTGCCTTGTTGTCCGCCATATCACTCAGCCGCTGGTGATTGTTAGACGTAATGCGGAACATGGTCTCGATACCGCGATCCGGGCGGGTACTCTTTGCCTTTTTTTCTTCCTTAGGATCCTTCTCGGATTTAGGCTCCTTTGCCGGTTCGGCTACACGTAGAACCGGCGAAAACTGCGCATCAGCCAGATCTCCCTGAACCTTAGCCTTTAAAGCCTGAAGGTTTTTCTGCTTTTTAGCACTCAGTTTGTTGATGCAGTAGTCCGTATGATAGTGGTGGCTCTCCAGGAGTTTTATCGTCCCCAGGCGCCACATATCTTTGTCTATCTTCTTTCCAAGATGATTCTCTGTCTCCTTGCGCATCAGCCGGTTTCGATCCTTGAAGTCGTCGCTACCCAAATGATAGAGATCCGAATCACAAACGATCTGCTGGAGTAAGTTCTGCGGATTTTGAGGCATTTTGGTTGCCAGGATACATCCTTTAACCGCATCAATTACCTTCTGCTCAACGCCTATTCCCCTAAGAAAATCTGCTGCGCCTTCCGCCCCTTTCTCCTCATGAGACTCCCAGCTTTGCAGGTAGCCTACATCATGAAACCAGCTGGCGGAAACTACAATAAAGAAATCACTGTCCGAAAGCTGATAATGGTTCGCAAGTTCTACTGCATGCTTAACGACATGTTCGGTATGAGATATATTGTGGTAAACCAGATTGGTATTCGGATGGGAATGAAAGGCATTTTCAACGTGTGTTTTTACCTGATCTAAGATCTCAAGATAGTTCATGTAATAAAGATGGGTATTAAGGCGTAATAATCAAATTCCTATAGTGTATTTTTGACGCGCTCCTGTTTTACACAACAATATCCCAATGAAAAGAAGAATTCCGCTACTGCCTTTTTTTGCGTTCATCGCTGTTTTCCTGCTGCTGAACTTTTATGTACTCTCTGGATTTCATACCTTCAGTATACACCCCATTGTCTCGCTATTGTTCTGGACAATCATCCTGCTGATCTCGGCATCATTGCTCTCTGCCTTTCGCCGCATAGAACGCAGGGGAATGGATACATTCTTCAAGGTTGCGAGCCATGCTTTTCTGATTCTGATCATCAGCGAATTGATATTCACCCTGTTCCTGATCCCGGCAGATGTTTACCGGCTCTATTCCGGGCAACCCCGGAACTTGCACTGGGTGGAGTTTGCCTTCCTGATGTTTATTGTGACCATCCTGATCTTTCTATATGGCATGATCAAAGGTAAATATGCCTACCGGGTGGTGCGCCATATCCTTGAATTCGACGACTTACCTGATGCTTTTGATGGCTTCACCATCACCCAGATCTCTGATGTCCACGCCGGAAGTTTCAAAAACCGCAAAGCCATAAAGAAAGGCATTGACCTGATCAATGAACAGAAATCGGATCTGTTCGTCTTTACAGGCGACCTGGTGAACAATAAAGCTTCAGAAATATTGCCCTGGATGGATTATTTCTCCCGGATCAAGGCTCCACACGGACAGTATTCTATCCTCGGCAACCACGACTATGGTGATTATGTGAAATGGGAATCGGAGCAGAACAAGAGCATGAACCTGAAGCAGCTTAAATCCTACCATGCCCAGCTCGGCTACAGGTTACTGTTGGATGAACACGTTGAGCTGACAAAGAACGGTGATACCCTAATTCTTGCCGGGGTAGAAAACTGGGGCCTTGGTTTTGGCCAAAGAGGAGATCTGAAGAAAGCGCTGCGTGGTACCGATCCGGGTGCTTTTAAAATTTTGTTGTCCCATGATCCTACACACTGGGAATCGGAAGTGAAAAACTACCCTTCGAAGGTGCACCTTACCCTCTCAGGGCATACCCATGGCATGCAGTTTGGCATTGAGGCTTTCGGCATCAAATGGAGTCCCGTAAAATACCGGTATGCGCACTGGGCGGGCATCAAAAAAGAAAACGGCAGGGTATTAAATGTCAACCGTGGATTTGGCTTTCTGGGCTTCTCCGGTCGCATCGGCATCTGGCCGGAAATCACTGTGCTCGAGCTTAGAAAAAGCAGGTAACACCTTCATAAACTTCCGGCATCCTACAGGCACTTTACCCGCACCTTACCCGCACCTTACCCGGGCAAACGGTGGGTAAGGTGCGGGTGAAGTCCGGCTCAGGTTTGGCTGAGGCCGGTATGATTTACGAATGTGCCGTGGTGCTGTGCTAACTGTTTCTTTTGCCTTCGAGCAGCATGCTCATGGCATGCTGCATGGTGCCTGCCCGGAGCACTTCGCCACCGTTCACAAAGAAGATCTCGTCGGCATTTTCGATGGTGTTTAAACGGTGGGCAATGATGACCAGTACAGTGTCTTTGGAGAGCTTTTTCAATATTGTGCCAAGCAGCTGTTCTGTGATGGTATCGATATTGGCTGTCGCTTCATCAAGGATCAGGATCTCCGGATTCCGGAGCACCGCCCGCATGAAGGCGATCAGCTGCTTCTGTCCCAGGCTGATGTTGTCGGAACCGGAAGTCACGGGGGTATCCAGTCCGGCGTCAAAAAGGCCGAGCAACTCCTCCAGTTCCGCATCTCTGATGACGGATTCCAGTTGTTCGTTGCTGTAATCCTTATACGCCGGGTTGCCGTAAACGATGTTTTCACGCACCGTTCCTGTGAATAAGAAGGGTTCCTGCAGAATAAAGCCTATTTTACTGCTGCGCTCCTGCGCCGGGTACGACCGTATGTCGCGGCCGTCCAGCAGGATCTTTCCTTTCGTCGGATCATACAACCTGGCAATTAACGAGGCTGTGGTTGTTTTCCCTCCCCCCGTCGGGCCGATCAGCGCATAGGTTTTTCCACGTTCCAGTTTGAAACTGATGTGGTGCAGAATTTCCTGCTCTGCTGTATATCCAAAATGAACATCTCTGAACTCCAAAACAGGGCCGGGACTTTCCTGCTGCCCATCATTGATGGACACAAGATCTGGTTCCAGCGACAATATCTTCGATATCCTGTCCCATCCGGCCATCGCCACCTGAAAGTTTGCCCAGAGTGCCGCCAGCTGCCGCAAAGGATTGTAGAAATTCGTTGCGTAAGCGAAGTAACTGACCAAAAGCCCGATGGTGAACTCGCCCTGGGTGATCAGGAGAATACCGTAAATCAGCACAATCAGTTGGGCCAAAGAAGAGAACAGACCATATACCGGTACAAATATGTTGTTTGCCAGGCCGGCGCCGATCGCCGTTGTATAGTTCTGTTGATTTGCCTCATCAAATCGCCTCCGGAAATAATCGCGGCGGTTGAAGGCAACGATAACCTTGAAGTTGTTCAGGCTTTCCTGGATCTCCGCACTCATTCCCCCCACACTTGTCAGGTTTACGCTGTTCTTTCGTTTCACCCAGGGGGAAACGATCGCGGTAATGATCAGGATGAACACGGCCGGGGAAAGTGCGGCTGCGCCGAGCTTCAGGTTGATCATCAGCAGGAAAACCCCCGCGCCAGTCATGGTTACGATACTGCCTAAAAATTGAATCAGCGACTGTGAAAAGAACTGGTTCAGTTTGTCTGTGTCATTATTCACTCTGGAGATCAGATCCCCGGCCTTATTCTGATTGAAGAAGGCCACCGGCAATTCCTGCAGCTTGTTGAATATGGCATTCCGAAGAGTATACAGCATACGCTGCCCCACACCGCCCATAAGTTTGGTTTGAACATAGCCGGTAATTAAGCTGATCAGGTACATGCCAAGGAGCAGGGCTCCGAACCTCAATACGCCTCCGAAATCACGGGTTCGGACATAGGCATCAATGGTGTAACCGACGATGAGTGGTCCCAGCAAGAGCAAGGTGGAATTAACCAGAATCGCAACCAGGGCGATCCAGAGGGTGGTACGCTCTGCCGAAATAAGTTCCAGCAGTTTTTTCAGCGCAGCAACGGTTGAAGTCTTTTCTTCTTTTTCTGTAATCTGATTAAGATTGTAATTCATAGTTGCTTGTACTCTGTTGTGACGTATAGATCTGAACATACTCAGGGCTCGACTTCATAAGCTCCTGATGTGTTCCCTGGGCAACAATTTCGCCCTGCATGAGCACAATGACCTTGTCGTAGTGCGCCACAGAAGCAATCTTCTGTGTGACGGACAGCAAGGTCAGTTCCGGGTAGTTCTTTTGTACATTGGCAAGGATTCTTTGTTCGGTATTGTTGTCCACCCGGGCGGTGAAGTCGTCGAGGAGAAGTATCTTCGGGTTAATAGCGAGTGCCCGGGCCAGCATGATCCGTTGTTTCTGTCCCCCGGACAGGCTGGAGCCCCGTTCTGAGACAATGGTATTCAGCTTCTCCGGAAGCAGCGAGATAAAATCATCCAGCTCGGCGGTATCGATTGCCTTTTGAAGGGACTCGTCGGTAACCGTGTCACTGAACGCAATATTTTCTCGGATGCTCATGTTGAAGATAATGCTGTCCTGAAATACAAAGCCTACCTGGCTGTGGAATGCTTCCTGCTTATAGCTGCTGATGTCCTGATCGTCGAAAAGCACCTTTCCTGAAGCTGGAGGGATCAAACCGGTAAGGATATATAATAGCTGGCTTTTGCCGGCCGCCGTCGGTCCGATGATGGCCGTTTTTGAACCCGCTGCAAGTTCAAAGGTGATGTTCTTTAAGGCTGGCTTCTGCCCGAAATTCAGGGATACGTCTTCCAGACGGATATTGCCCTTGATCTCATCACTTATCGTTCCCTGCTCCACAACTTCCGGACTGTTTAATACCCGTTCAATCCGCTGATAGGATGCCGTGGCCTGTGCAATAACGTTACTCATAAACCCAATAACAAGAATCGGAAATATCAGAATGGCCAGGTAACTGTTGAAGGCGGCAAACTCCCCTAATGTCATGCTCCCTTCAATTACGAAGTGACCACCGAGTACCAAAATGGATAAACCGGCGAGGTTAGACACGAAGATGATCAGCGGAATTAAGCCTGCAAATAACCGCAGTATGGAGAGTCCAAGGTGTTTCGCCCTTGCATTTGCCTGAATGAACTTATCATATTCCAGTTGCTGGGAATTGATCACCCGGATGATCGCAGCGCCCATAATGCTTTCGTTGATCACCTTATTCAGCCAGTCGATCACTTCCCTGCTCTCTTTAAACAAGACTTTGACCTTACGCAAAACCATGTAGAAGGTAATCCCGATGATGGGGATGATGGCGATGATGGTGAGCCCAAGTTTCCAGTTGATCGACAGCAGCAAGATGCTTGCGCCAACAATCAGAAACATCGAAGAAGCAATGGACACAATGGCCTGTGAAACGAACAGCTTGATGGAATCTACATCCGCAGTGAGATTGGTGAGCAGCTTTGAGGGATTGGCTTGTTCGATGAAGGCATGGCTTTGCCTGGAGATCTGGTCGGACAATCTGCTCCTTAAATCTCTGGCCACCCGCTCTGAAGCGAGCGTCTGTATGATGCTCTGGCAATAGGTAAATATGAAGACGAGAACGATCGCGATAAGGAAGTATGCCATGATGCGCTGCATCTGAAAGTCGCCGGAAGAATAAGAATCTATTCCGTACGAAATGAGTTTAGGCACCAGCAGGTTGATGCCGTTGCTTAAAAGCGCAAAAAGTATCAGGAGTGATATCAACTTGCTATAAGGCCTGAGCAGGCTAAATATGCTGGGCTTTTTAGTCTCTTGTTTTTTATCCGTCATCGATTGTGCGCCATTCTGCTGTAACCAATCAAAGCTACATCAATATTTAACAATAATGAAAACCTCATCAGCGTACACCATATAAAAACAGAGGTGTAGGCTGATGAGCTGGAAAAAGAATGGTATCCCGCGTTATAATTTCGCAAGGGCATCGTCGAGGTCCTGTAACAGGTCGTCGACGGTCTCAATTCCCACGGAATACCGGATCAGGGCTTCCGGGATGCCCAGTAGTCTTCGTTGTTCTTCGCTGAGTTCCACATGGCTTGTTGTTCTCGGCGGCCCCGCAAGGGTGCTCACAGAGCCCAGACTTGCGGCGAGGTGTACCAGCTTCAGCGATGGCAGAAACTTTTTAACCTGGTCGTATCCGCCATCAATCGAAAAGCTTAATATGCCGCCGAATCCACGCATCTGTTTCAATGCGATATCATGACCGGGGTGCGACGGCAATCCGGGATAGAAGACATCCGTTACCTTGCTGTGCCCTCTCAGATAGGTGGCAATCTGAAGTGCAGAACTGTTCTGACGTTCAATCCGGAGATCCAGGGTCTTCATACCGCGGGCAATCATATAGGCTGGATTGGCTTGCAGGCTGGCACCAGTAATTTCGCGGTACTGAAAAACCTTTTTCACGAGTGCTCTCCTACCCGCCAGCACACCACCCATTGCATCGGAGTGCCCGCAAAGGAACTTCGTTGCGCTGTGAATGACGAGATCAGCGCCCAAAGCCAGTGGATTTTGATTGATTGGTGTTGCGAAGGTATTGTCTACAACGACAATGGCACCCACCACTTTTGCCGCAGCGGCCAGTCGTTGCAGGTCAACGATCTTCAAGGTCGGGTTTGTTGGTGTTTCAAGGTAAACAAGGTCACAACCCTTTGCGATCTCGGCCTCGAGCGCCTCCTGGTCCAGCGTATCGATGAGTTTCACCTCCACATTGATCAATGGAAGGAAATCCAGAAAAAGCTTGCTGGTTCCGCCATAGGTATCCTTTATGGAAACAACTTTTTTTCCTGGCGTAAGGAAGGTATATAAAGTATTGCTGATGGCGCCCATCCCGGTGGCAAAAGACGTAGCTGCTTCTGCACCTTCCAGTACCCGGATTTTCTCTTCAAGCGCAGCTACCGTTGGATTGGTATTGCGGCTGTAAATATAACCCGGTGATGTCCCGGAGGCAACATTGTACCATTCGTCTAAATCCGTGTAAGCGAAGGCTACGCTATTTACGATCGGCGACGTTACAGCGCCTGCACCTGATGTGTCTTCTTCCCCGGCCCATACAGAAGCTGTGCCTTTAGCGTACTTTGATAAGTCCATATTTTTCTAGTTTCTTTTAAAATAAGTGATCATGATTTTAACGTTTTGTTTCTGCCAACACGGTAAAGATAAAGTGGTACCCCGGAAAATATGAGTGACAGCCCAATGAGGGCCTGGGTAGGTCTCTGAACGATCGTGACCACAACAAGCATCAGGCAGAAGAGCGCAAATACGACAGGCAATACCGGATAGCCGATTGTTTTATATGGGCGGTGCGCATCGGGAGCCTTAATCCGAAGTAGAATTACGCCGACCGCGGTTGAGCCATAGAAGATAAACGATGCGAAAATCAGCAGGTCTGTGAGCTGATCAAAGTCGCCAGACCAGAGCAACGTCACTGCCCAGACGGCCTGCCAGATGATGGCTTTGGAGGGCGTTTGGTATTTAGCATGGATCTTGCCTGTACTGCTGAAAAACAAACCGTCACGCGCCATGGCAAACAAAATTCTTGAAGAAAGGAGGATGGTGCTGTTGGCACAGCAAAATGTAGTGAGCATGATTAGGCAGGACAAGGCGACTGCACCGGCGTTTCCGCTTAATATTCT
>JARKUW010000109.1 GCA_029851965.1 Bacteroidota bacterium
GGTTCACATGCTTTCCGCGAATGCATTTAATGCCTTCCTGAAAACCCTGGAGGAGCCACCATCGTACGCGATCTTCATTCTGGCAACAACAGAAAAGCACAAGATATTGCCTACGATCCTGTCACGCTGTCAGATCTTCGACTTCAACAGGATACAAGTGGACGACATCTCCGGGTTGCTCTCCAGAATTGCAGAGCGGGAGCACATTGCTGTGGAACCTGATGGCTTACACATCATTGCTCAAAAAGCGGACGGCGGGTTGCGCGATGCGCTTTCCATGTTCGACCAGATTGTAAGTTATACCAACAAAAATTTAACGTACAAGTCGGTCATTGATAACCTCAACATCCTCGATTACGACTACTACTTCCGGCTTACGGAAGACCTCACTTCCGGCGATGTAAGTAAAGCGCTGATTTTGTTCGACGAGATCCTGAACAACGGATTTGACGGCAACAACTTCATCAACGGACTGTCTAGCCACCTTAGAAATCTGCTGGTGGCGAAAGATCCGCAAACGGTAAAACTGTTGGAGGTAAGTGAGAACATTAAGCAAAAATATCTTCAGCAAAGCAAGCAGACACAAGTATCTTTTATTCTGACGGCCCTTAACCTGGCGAACCAGTGTGATTTAAGCTACAAGAACAGCAAAAACCAGCGTCTGCAGGTGGAACTCGCCCTGATCAAGATGTGCCATATACAGTCGGTCATTCAGCTCGCACAACTCCCCAAAGTGGCTGCAGAAAGTTTGACTGATCAAGATCAGATTAAAAAAAAAACTGAATTAATTCCGCAAAGCGCTGATCCGATACAGCCCAAGGCCGATCTTCGGGAAACGACGCCTGAACTGAAGCAACCACTCCCTGCGGCACAGGACATACATGTAGTGCAGCCGCCCGTGGCGCCTAAAATGGAAAATCAGCCGGAACAGCGGATTCCGCTGCACGATAAAAACTCGGCATCTTTACCCATAAAGCTAACGCCTTCTTCCGGAAAGATTGCTTTAAACACCCAGGGAACGACCCCCGGTCTGGGTACCTTGATACCTTCCATTACCTCCCTGGAAAACCTTGCAGGAGGTATTGAAGAAAAGGGACCTAAATACATTTACGGTGACGATAAGGAGCCGTTTACATTAGAACAACTTACGGCTTTGTGGGATCAGTACACTCAGAAGACACTGGATGCCAACAAGATAAACTTTTATACCATTCTCAAAAGCAACCCGCCCATTCTGGTTACGCCTACCCAGATTAAAGTGCTCATTGAAAACAGCGCTCAGGAAAGTATCCTGCAGGATGAGATGGTCGACTTCTTAAACTTTCTAAGGTCCAGGTTGAAAAACTTTGATGTGACGATTGTAACAGAAAAGGCGGAACGGAAGATTCAGAACCGCCTCTATACCAGTACAGAGAAATACACCTACCTCGTCAGCAAAAATCCCAAGCTGGAGGAACTTCGCAAGAAGTTCAACCTGAATGTTAATCCTTAGTCGGAAGTTGAGGCCTGTCGTTGACCGGGTACCCTTCCTCATCTAAATCCGGGCGTTCGTCTTCAGGGGTTTTGGCAAGCAACTCATCTTCAGGATCAAGTTCTACAATAGATCCATCGTCAACATGCATCCCCAGGTCGTTTAAACTTGCATCCTGAGCAGGAGTCTTCGCATATTCATCACCTATAAACTCATTGGCTTCATCGTAATCTGAATTGAAGTCGGTCCCGTTCGCACCTCCTGTATCGTAGGGAAGCGGATGGTCGTAGTCCAGCTCCTCCCCTTTTACATCGTACTCAAAGGTGTTGGCATCTTTGTTATAGGACAGGTTGTCGAAATCTTTGACCTCACCGAGGTCAGAACTGTGCAGTTTATCGTTTGCTTTATTGATATTATCGATGCTATCTGGATTTGCTTCTTCATTCGCTTTCATAATCTTCTGTTTTTTGATTATAAAACCGTATCAAATCTTTAATTGTTTTTGAATTTATATCTTTGTTTCTTACAATCAATTAAATTTGAACTCAATAATATGTCTGTACAAAAAATCAAAGTAACCCAGCCCGTTGTAGAGCTTGATGGTGACGAAATGACCCGCATCATCTGGAAATTCATTAAAGACAAACTGATCTTGCCTTATTTGGATCTTGATATCAAATATTATGATCTTGGTGTAGAATACCGCGACCAGACTGATGATCAAGTGACGATCGATGCTGCAGAAGCGATTAAAAAATATGGTGTCGGGATTAAATGTGCAACCATCACCCCTGATGAAGACCGCGTTAAAGAATTCAATTTGAAGCAAATGTGGAAATCACCTAACGGAACCATCCGTAACATCTTGGATGGTACTGTGTTCCGTGAGCCTATTGTGATGAACAATGTTCCCCGTTTGGTGCCAAACTGGACTGCTCCGATCTGCATTGGCCGTCATGCTTTTGGCGATCAGTACCGTGCTACTGACCTGGTAACTAAAGGAAAAGGTAAATTAACCCTTACGTTCACACCTGAAGACGGTGGTGAAGTTCAGTCTTTTGACGTATACAACTTTAAAGGTGATGGTGTTGCTTTGGCGATGTACAACACAGACGAAAGTATCCGTGGCTTCGCACATGCGTGCTTTAACCAGGCCTTAATCAAAAAATGGCCTTTGTACTTATCTACTAAGAATACCATCCTTAAAAAATACGATGGTCGTTTCAAAGATATCTTCGAAGAGATCTATCAAAATGATTTCAAAGCTAAATTTGATGAAGCTGGAATCACTTACGAGCACCGTCTGATTGACGACATGGTTGCTTCTGCATTAAAATGGAATGGTAATTTCGTTTGGGCTTGTAAGAACTATGATGGTGACGTTCAATCTGATACTGTTGCTCAAGGATTCGGTTCATTGGGTCTAATGACTTCTGTACTGGTAACACCAGACGGTAAAACAATGGAAGCAGAAGCTGCACACGGTACTGTTACCCGTCACTACAGAGATCACCAGGCTGGAAAACCAACATCGACAAACCCGATCGCGTCCATCTTCGCATGGACAAGAGGTTTGGAATTCCGTGGTGTGTTAGATCAAAACCAAGAGTTGATCGACTTCTGTCATGCTTTGGAGCAGGTTTGTATCGAAACTGTGGAAAGCGGAAAAATGACCAAAGATTTAGCCGTTTGTATTCACGGAAATAAGGTTGAACATGGTAAGGATTACTTGTATACAGAAGAATTCTTAGCAGCAATTGATGAAAACCTACAAGCAAAATTGGGTTAATTCTTAATTAAACGTTATAAAAGCCGTTTCTGAACTCAACAGAAACGGCTTTTTTTATGCGGCAAAATTCCATGTAAAGACACTTCAGTTCCCCCTTATCTTATTCGTTGAACCGGAAAAACTGCAAACATCTGATGTAATTCATTGTTCATATCTAAGGAATCTTAAACATGTCTTCTTTGTCTTTTGAATATGAACATAAAAAATCTCCTAACGGCTTTAGCAGGTCTCCCATTGATCTTTGCCTGCAACTCAAACAACAATAAAGAAGCAGGGCAGGCAGACACTGTAAACGCTAAAGACGGTCAGGAAGTACAACTTCCTGCACCAGACGAGTCAGCATCTAAGAATAAATTCAGCAAGGTGATTGGCTGGCCAGCAGGGAAAACACCAACTGCTCCTGCCGGGTTTACCGTTACTGCATTTGCAACCAACATCAAGAGCCCGCGGAACATCTATATCGCACCAAATGGTGATATCCTGGCTGTACTTTCCAATACAGAACGTGATGTCAAGGAGAAAGTTACCGATGCAATTTCCGGCAAGGCAAAATCAGAACAAGGCGGCAAGAGCGCCAATACAGTTGTGCTTTTCAGAGATCGGAATAACGATGGTAAGCCGGAGTTGCAAACTGAATTCTTAACGGGATTAAACCAGCCATACGGCGCGCTGATTATTGGAAACACCTTTTTCGTCGCCAATACGGATGGCATCATCGCCTATCCTTACAACAATGGTGACACCAAAATCACGCAACCCGGAAAGAAGATTTTAGACCTGCCCGCCGGCGGGTACAACAATCATTGGACAAGGAACATTATTGCCAATGCGGACAATTCAAAAATATATGTTTCCGTGGGTTCGGGAAGTAATGTGGGCGAAAATGGAATGGAATATGAAGTTCGAAGGGCAGCTGTGCTGGAAATTAATCCGGATGGTTCCGGAGAAATCATCTATGCAAGTGGATTGAGAAATCCTACCGGAATTGCGCTGGAACCAGGAACCAATGTTTTGTGGGCGGCCGTAAACGAACGTGATGGTTTGGGAGATGATCTGGTCCCTGATTATGTGACGAGTGTTAAGAAAGGCGGATTTTATGGATGGCCTTATTCTTATTTCGGTCAGCATGAGGACCCACGACTTAAAGGGCAAAAGCCTGATCTGGTAAAACAAGCCATTGTACCGGACATTGCTGTTGGTGCCCATACCGCCTCGCTGGGGCTTGCCTTTTACAAGGCAAAAGGGTTCCCTGCGAAATACCAGGGTGGTATGTTTATCGGTCAGCATGGCTCATGGAACAGATCTGAGTTGTCGGGGTATAAGGTGACCTTTATTCCATTTAAGAATGGAAAAAAAGCGGGAGAGATGGAAGATTTCCTGACCGGCTTCATAGCAGATCAGGAAAAAGGTGAAGTTTATGGAAGACCTGTAGGAATAGCCGTTTCTAATGAAGGAACGATGTTTGTCGCAGACGATGTAAGCAATACCATCTGGAGGATTTCAGCCAAATGATAAAGTTATAAGAGTCATTTCTCTGTGCAGAAATGACTCTATGGTACGGCAACTTCAGGAAATCAGCTCCAGCGAATTGACCACGATTTCCGTCGAGAACCGATGCTCGCCTTTTTTATCGGTATACCGCTGTGTATTCAACTTCCCTTCTACGCGGAAGCCCATACCTTTTCTGACCACGTCTTCAATCAGCAGCACCTTTTTATTCCAGAACACAAGGTTAAACCATTGGGTCTGGTTCACCTGTGCCCCGGCACTGTCCTTATAATATTCGTTTACGGCCAGACTGATTCTTGCCATCCGCTTACTGCTTGATAGATCTACAATTACAGGATCGGTGCCTGCAAAACCGCTTAAGCGTACACTGTTCTTTTCGTTTGCCATGACTTTGTTTTTAAGTTCTACATTGTGTCGTCTGCATTTGTTAACGACAGAACAAACATCATCTATTGTAAAAGAACTTACCGTAAAATATCCGGATAGATACGTTAATAACCGTTTAACAACGGCTAACGGCCCTGTAGCCGTTTGCGGGCTATAAACAAACCAGAATTAAATCGACGTCCGCACACCCAGTGTAAACCAGCTTCCCGGCATCGGCACCGCGCCCGATTCTATATACCGGACATCTAAAAGATTCGCTCCATCAACGTAGATGTTATAGTTTTTTCGCTTGTAGTTCAGTCTTGCATCCAGTACCGTATAGGATTTATAATTGATCCGTTCGCAGTAACGCGCGGTTAACGTAACATCGATTAAATTATATAACTCCGCGGCGACGGTCCCGCTCAACTGGTTGCGCAAGCTTTCCAGCGCATACCGGGATATGTTTGCAGATGAAAGCGTAGTCTTAACACTTGGATCCAGATTCGTGTAAGATGCGCCAATGCGCAGGCTGTTCACGGCATTGTTCGCCGCCAGCCCTTCTACGCGGTAATCCGTACTTATGGTGAAACCATTGGTGGTAACCTCGCTGAAGTTCTGCGGCTGCCATGGGTCAGTCTGAATGGCTTTCACCCAATCGATAAAATTGGAAATGCGGCGGGTAAAGTAACTCGCATTCAGCGTGAGCTGTTCACCATTGTATTTCACTCCCCCCTCGGCATATTTCGACTTCTCCGACTGCAGCTGGTCGTTGCCGATGTTGGTTGGCCCCTTGTAATACAGGTCGGTATATGTCGGCAGACGCTGTCCCGTTCCAAGATTCACAAACGCCTTCCAGTTGCCGTAGAAGTTATATCCGGCATCAATGCCCGGAAAGGCCTGCCAGCCATAATCAGAATTGTAATTCAGGTAGGAGCCCACGTTGATCAATAATCCCGTGACCGGACTCACCTTGTATTCTCCATAGAAGCCGCCGTTGGAGCGGTCACGCTTGCCTAAATTCGAACTTCTGATGTTCTCAAACCGCGCTTCAAAGCCTAGTCCGAAGGTACCCACAGGGGTTTGAACGGTACTGTTTAGCTCAGCATCCAGCACCCCCGTCTCATGGTGGTTGTGGAACTGATCCGGTGTTTGTTTAATGTACAGGTAATCGTCGATGTTGTATCGGTAGCTCACCCGCGGAGACAAGGTCCAGTTTGGGGTGATCTGGGTTGTATAGGCAACCGATGCTAACGTTGTTTTTACCGTCTCCTCCGCTTCCTTATCTCCCGGCGCGGAGTAGAAGCCATTGGCACCAAAATTATTGTGTATATAGCCTGCTGTAACATCCAGCTGGTCTGCCGAACCCACCTTAAACTTACCCTGGTAATAAAGTTTTTGATTGTCAAATGCGGTATTGTACCGGTAGCCGTTACTGGCTTCCTGTCCTGCTGAAAACAGATGACTGGATGATTTCAGTGCCAGATCACCCGTCACACGGATACCATAGTTCGCATACGTATCACCGGAAACCTCATCTTTCTTGAAGCTGCTTCCTGCAAACACGTTCGCCGAAAGGCCGGTTTTTACGGGTGTGCGGGTGATGATATTTATTGCTCCGGTAATGGCATTCAGGCCATAGATTCTGGAAGCCGATCCCCTTAAGACCTCGATATGATCTATGTCGTCAATAGATATGGGAAGGTTCATCATGTTGTGGCCCGTCTGCGGATCGGACACCTTAACGCCGTTCAACAGCACCAGTGTCTGATCAAACGTACCGCCATCGATGCCGATGTCCGCCTGCGTACCCGCCGGGCCACGCTGGCGGACATCCACCCCCGAAACAAAGCTGAGCAGCTCTGCAACGGATCTTACGGGTAAACTTCTAATCTTCTCCTGATCGATGATCCAGAGGTTCCGGTTCTGTTGTGAAAAAGGGAGTTGAATACGGTTTTCCTGGATCAGTACCTCGTTTAGATGGTTGGTACTGTCTGCTTTGGAAGTTATGTTCTGGGCCTGTGCATACGTACAGCCCAGCACAAGTACAACGGATAATAATCTAGCTGGATACATGTCTGGTTATCGGCTTTGGTGGCGCAAATATAGGATCTTGCATCAAAGCCCATGTAAAAACAGAAAAATACCGCAGCCGGAGAAATTAGCTATGCGTTGTACACATAGAAACGGGTATCTCTTACAGGCTGTCCTTTTATGGAAAGCGTTTCTCCTGCATGATCTCTCGTCGGTTTGACTACAAAGGGATCATTTCCTTTACTGATCTCTCCAAAAGCAAGGTCAAGCTTCGAAATATGTGTATCCGCAGCGACTTTCCATTTTTTACCTTCATACAGGAAATAACCGGCGAAGCTGCGTGTGTTTCCTTTTAGCTTACCATCCAGGCGAACCAAGGCATGGTTTGCTTCTTTCAGCGGTTGAACCACTTCTTTGTAGAAGGCGGCGAAATCTGGATATACGGGTTTGCTGTTGTCTGTAGCCATAATGATCGTTTAGGCGACAAAAGTAAGCTAATTACCTGCAAATACATACTATTTTGCAGCGCGTAAAAAAACCATAACCCGGATGAGCTATGGTCTTATATTTCTGGAACCCGGGGAAACGGGCACATGTTTATTCACTAATTGGCAACTGACGGGACTTCGGGATGTCCGCTTTCAACGTCGTCTTTGTCAGGTCTACTGCCGTTTCCGGAGATCCGGCAAGCTGATCTGCAACTTCCTTTGCATGAAGTCTCAGATCCTCTACAGCATGCGGTTTTACATCCGCGGCTATATCTGTTTCTTCTGAACCAAGTAAATTTTTAATGCCATTGGCAATATCTTCTCTGGTTTCACTTCCACTTTTCGGCGCGAATAAAGCAGCTACGACCGCTCCTACAGCAAGGCCTGCCAATAAGCCGATGGTTGTCAGCGGGGTATTATCTCTTTTAAATTTCATGTTTTCCTGTTTTTATAGGAGGAACATATTGGAAGATGAAACTGTTTTAGAAAAATCGAGTTGCATGCCACCGGCGGCTGGCCGCAGTTTATGGCTGGTTAATTTATCTTCTTCGGATCTGTCTTTCCGCGGTGACAGGTAATGCAATTGACAGCGAGCACCGCATTCGGAACATTTGCCTCCTTTACGTGAAAGTATTTCTTGTTGAGTTTAGCGGTCATTTTCATCATCATTCTCGCCGTTTCCTTTTCCTCCTTCGCATCACTCGCAAAATCCAGTCTTTTCGGGTCATCCTTCCGTGGCGCGTGGCAGAAGCCACATTTCACACCCAGTGCCGCCTTAAACCCGTCCATCACGCTGTCGAGCTCATCCTTACTGATATCCTTTGGCAGGACTTTTAGATTGACGAACTTCCTGGTTTCCGGCTGAGGCATAAAGCCGCTCATCAGGAAAACAGTTGCAATTAAAAAAGATAATATCAGGAACGCTTTAAATTTCATACGGATCTAAGTTTAATGTTGAATGGAATATCGGCTTGAATATAGCATAAAATTACGTTTCGCCCCAAGTACACGGTAAAGAAGCCGGGACAAAGGTGCCGCGTTCTTTTTTCGTGAGGATGTTTTTAATCGCATATATTCGTTCTATCATTGATGTCCACAAAACTCAGGCCTGTGCCTGCAACCCATATACTGATGAAACAGAAATTCTTAGCTACCCTAATTCTTCCGGTATGCCTTGCGGCGTGTCAGCCTCAACCTGCCGGAACCGGCCAGTCCGCAAGCCAGGACGCCGACAAAGAAAGCCTGCAGGAAGCGGATTCAACAAGTGCAACTACGAAATGCTACGCTTATTATAAAAACCGCGATACAGTTGAGCTGTCCATCGGCACCAGGGGTCAGCAGATCAGCGGAACATTGAAGTACCAGTTGTTTGAAAAAGACAGGAACAACGGCACAATCACCGGAGAGATCAAGGGAGATACCCTACTGGCCAATTATACCTTCAACTCCGAGGGCATGGAATCGCAGCGTCAGGTTGCTTTCCTAAGAAAAGGAGATCAGCTTGTAGAAGGCTATGCGGAAGTGGAAGAAAAAGACGGCAAGACGGTTTTCAAAGACACGAAAAACCTGAAGTTTGGGAGTGGTATTGTACTTGACGCCGTAGCCTGTAAGGATTAAACCTGCTCAAAGCGCTCCCAGAAACCATCAACCGGCAGCTTTGCAAAAATCTCGACCTTCTCCTTTTTTACCGGATGAATAAACTGGAGTCTGCGTGCATGCAGGCAGATACTGCCCTTACGGCTTCCACGTGGATAGCCATACTTGTTGTCGCCCACGATCGGGCATCCAAGGGTAGACAATTGCACCCGGATCTGATGAGAACGTCCGGTTAACGGATCTACTTCCAGCAGGTAAAATCCATTGAGTTCCGCAATGAGGCGGTAACTCAGTTCTGCACGCTGGCTGCCGGGAACCTCTGTCGTATGCGCCGTAACGACGTTCTTCTGTGTATTTTTAACCAGCCAATGCACCAGCGTTCCGGACGCTTTCTGGGGTTTGTTCCGGACGACGGCCCAATAGGTCTTCTTCACCTCCCGGTTCTTGAAAATCGCATTCATCCTTTCCAGCGCCTTACTGGTCTTCGCAAAAAGGATCACTCCGCTCACCGGGCGGTCCAGGCGATGTACCACCCCCAGGAACGCACTGTTGGGCTTGTTGTATTTTGCGGCGAGGTAGGTTTTCACCATTTCATCCAGCGACTCGTCGCCGGTCTCATCGACCTGCACAATATCTCCGGCACGTTTATTAATAGCGATCAGATGATTGTCCTCAAACAGGACATCTTTATCATTTACTGGCATCCGTATTCTTTATCTTTTCTTACTTTATCTGGCCACTTGAAAATGCGTGGCACTGCTTTTCGTGGTGCGAAAGGCAATTAGTACTGTTCTTTTTCGTTCGGGAAATCATTCGCTTTTACATCCTTGATGTAAGACTGTGCAGCGGTGAGTACGCCTTCATATAAATTCAGATACTGACGGAGGAAACGTGGCTTAAACCCTTTGGTCAGGCCAATCATATCATTTACCACCAAAACCTGTCCGTCGCAATGCGGACCGGCACCAATACCGATGATCGGGATGTGTACACTGTCCGCAACCAACTTAGCCAGTGCAGCTGGTATTTTTTCCAAAACAATGGAGAAACATCCGGCCTCCTGCAAAAGCAAGGCATCGCTCTTCAGCTTCTCTGCTTCCGCTTCATCTTTTGCGCGCACGGTGTAGGTTCCAAATTTGTAGATCGACTGTGGCGTCAGGCCCAAATGGCCCATTACCGGAATTCCCGCCGTGATGATCCTTTGTACCGACTCCAGGATCTCGGCGCCACCTTCCAGTTTTACACCGTGTGCACCGGACTCCTTCATGATCCGTATGGCCGAGTTTAAGGCCTCTTTTGAATTGCCCTGGTAGGCACCAAAGGGTAGATCAACAACTACAAAAGCCCGGCTGGCACCCCTTACCACCCCTTGCGCATGATAGATCATCTGGTCTAACGTGATTGGAAGCGTTGTCTCATGGCCAGCCATTACATTGGAAGCAGAATCACCAACCAGCAAAACGTCCAGTCCGGCATCATCCAGGATGGTTGCCATGGAATAATCATATGCGGTTAACATCGCGATTTTTTCGCCGCGTTGTTTCATTTCCTGAAGGATATGTGTTGTAATTCTTTTTACTTCCTTATGTTGAGACATAGTTTATAGTTTTATCCAACAAAATTAGGTTTAATTACGCATAAAACCTACCTTTGTATCCCGATAATGAAGGGGTTGAATCACTGCATATTTGATTTTTTAAGAGACAATTCTGTCCCTAACCTGAACTTTTCCATTTCTTTTCACACCATAACTTCTGATTTTAATCATCATGACTAACTACACCAAGTTACCTGCTATTTTGTTATTGGCCGATGGCACCGTTTACCACGGCAAAGCAGCAGGAAAAATAGGAACTACAACTGGAGAAATTTGCTTCAATACCGGTATGACCGGCTATCAGGAGATCTTCACCGACCCTTCTTATTTTGGCCAGATCATGGTTACCACCAATGCGCACATTGGCAATTACGGTATCCACAAAGACGAGATTGAATCCAACAGTATAAAGATCTCCGGACTGGTTTGTAAGAACTTTAATATCGGGTACAGCCGCAAGCAGGCAAATGAGTCCATTCAGGATTATTTCCAGGATGAACACATTGTTGGTATTTCCGACATTGATACCAGAGCATTGGTAAGACACATCAGAGATCGTGGGGTCATGAACGCGATCATTTCTTCGGAAATTCTTGATGTGGAACAACTTAAAGAAAAACTGGCTGCTGTTCCGGCAATGGACGGCCTGGAACTGTCTTCACAGGTATCTACCCAGGAGCCTTACTTCTACGGTTCTCCGGAAGCCAAATATAAAGTTGCAGCCGTAGATTTTGGGATTAAGAAAAACACCCTGCGCAACTTCGATGACCGTGATCTTTACGTTCAGGTCTTCCCAGCAAAAACCAGCTTTGAGGAGATGGAACAATGGGGCGCTGACGCATATTTCATATCAAACGGCCCTGGTGACCCATCGGCAATGCCTTACGCCATTGATATGGTAAAAGAAATCCTGGAAGCAGATAAACCCCTGTTCGGTATTTGCCTTGGCCACCAGCTGCTTGCACAGGCAAATGGAATCAGTACCATGAAAATGTTCACCGGACACCGTGGATTGAACCACCCGGTTAAGAATATCATCAAAAACCATTGCGAAATTACTTCCCAGAACCATGGCTTCGGTGTCGTGCCTGAGGACGTAAGAAATTCTGATAAAGTCGAAATTACCCACATCAACCTGAATGATCAATCAATTGAAGGTATTCGTGTAAAAGGTAAAAAAGCATTCTCCGTACAGTATCACCCGGAGTCTTCTCCCGGCCCGCATGATTCCCGCTATTTGTTCGACGACTTCGTTGGCCTGATTACAGGTGAAGTGAGCTGGTAAGACCAAATAATTATATCCAATCACAACCATCAAAAGCATGTTTAAACATGCTTTTGATGGTTTAGTACCTTATTTTTAGTACATCATCTACCATGGATAAAACAAATGCCATTATCAGGGTACAAAACCTTGTTAAATCGTATGGTGACTTTACAGCAGTTAAGGGGATCAGTTTTGATGTTTATGAAAATGAGATCTTCGGTCTGCTCGGCCCCAACGGTGCAGGTAAAACCACGACTTTAGAAATTATAGAAACCCTGCGCGATAAGACCTCCGGTGAGATTACCGTTTCGGGCTATTCCGTCGATAAACAGGCTTCAGAGATCAAGAAAATCATTGGCGTACAACTACAGGCCGCAGGTTATTACCCGAACCTGAACCTGCTGGAACTCATGGAACTTTTTTCCGGATTGTACGGCGTAGATGTTAAACCAATGGACATGCTGGCCAAAGTAAACCTGCAGGATAAAGCGAAGGCCAAATACAAGGCACTTTCCGGCGGACAAAAACAGCGGTTTTCCATCGCGACAACCTTAATCCACTCGCCCAGGATTATCTTCCTGGATGAGCCGACCACCGGCCTGGATCCACAGGCACGGCGTAATCTCTGGGACCTGATCACCGACATTCGTGATAATGGGACAACTGTGGTTATTACGACGCACTATATGGATGAAGCGGAACAGCTCTGCGACCGTGTTGCTTTCGTGGAACACGGAGAGATCATCGCCCTGGACACACCGGATCAATTGATAGACAATCTGGTGAATTCTGGGTTTGAGCGCAAAAAAGAAGTTAAAAAAGCGAACCTGGAGGATGTATTCATCAACCTGACAGGCAAGGAATGGCGCGAAGGATAGTGCCTCAAATTATTTACATCTTCTCTACATGAATACTCCATACAACAATACAAAGGCTACACTTGCGCTTGCAAAAGCAAGTTTCCGATCGATCCTGCGCAGCCCTTCTGCAGTCGTGTTTACCCTGGCCTTTCCACTCATCTTCATCCTGGTTTTTGGATTCCTCGGCGGCGGTGGCACCAAGGTGAACCTGGGCCTGGCCCCCGGAACGGATCTTCACAACCCGGTAGTTGGTATGCTGGAACAAATCCCGGTGCTGCACCTGGTCACAGGTAGTGATGCTGCAGAACTCAGCAACAAGCTCGAGAAAGGCAATATAGACGGGGTCATTGACGTACAGAAGAACAGTGCCGGTAAGCCGGCGTACATTGTCAATGTACAATATACCTCCGCATCGCTCGATAAAGGAAATATCCTGCGGTCTTTACTTCAGAACTCAATGTACCAGCTCAATACCCAAAATACCACGCCCGAAATCGCAACATTGCGGGAAAGTACCGTACATGGCCGTACCTACCGGATGATTGATTTTATTTTACCCGGACAACTGGGATTCTCCCTGCTGAGCACCGGTGTATTCGGAACTGCATTCGTGTTCTTCAGCCTCCGGCAAACGCTTGTAATCAAGCGTTTTTTTGCCACACCAGTAAAAAGATCAAGTATCGTGATTGGTGAAGGCATTGCGCGCATTGGATTTGCACTTTTAGGTGCCTTGTTCATCATCTTAATTGGACGCTTCTTCTTCGAATTCACCTTAATCCACGGCGCGATTACCGTGGTAAATATGCTGGTGTTGTCTTTCCTCGGAGTGATCGTCTTTATGGGCTTTGGCTTCGTCGTTTCGGGCATCGCGAAAAGCGAAAGTACCATCCCGCCCATATCCAATATTATCACCCTGCCACAGTTTCTGCTCTCGGGAACGTTCTTCTCTATAGAGAATTTTCCCCAATGGCTGCAGCCGATCAGCAGGGCGCTCCCACTAACTTACCTGAATGACGCCATGCGTAAGGTTGCGTTCGAAGGTGCAGGCTTGTGGGACGTTAAACAGGAGATTATGATCCTGTTTATCTGGGGATTTTTGATATATGCCCTTGCCGTTAAAGTCTTTAAGTGGGAATAAAAATCCCCCAATCAAACCTTATAATTTTTTAATTGTTTAACTTTGAATATACCTTAGTAATTGTAATCTTTACACTAAGTTATATTTAAGACATAAAAACAATATAAAAATGAGTTTAATAATTGATGTGCATGCAAGGCAGATCCTTGATTCAAGGGGAAATCCTACAGTTGAAGTTGAAGTAATTACAGAAAATGGCAACATGGGCCGCGCAGCTGTACCATCTGGTGCAAGTACCGGTAAACATGAAGCCGTTGAACTAAGAGACGGGGATGAAAAGACCTACATGGGCAAAGGTGTATTAAAGGCCGTTGAAAATGTAAATAAAAAAATCGCTGAAGCACTTCAGGGCGTTGACGTTTTCGAACAAAACCTGATCGATAAGTTAATGATCGACCTGGATGGTTCTGAAAACAAAGGTAACCTAGGCGCAAACGCGATCCTTGGTGTTTCTTTGGCTGTTGCCAAAGCTGCAGCACAGGAAAGCAGACAACCATTATACCGTTACATCGGTGGTGTAAACGCAAATACACTGCCTGTTCCAATGATGAACATCATGAACGGTGGTGCACATGCAGACAACAAAATAGATTTCCAGTAATTCATGATCATGCCTTTGGGTGCCAGCAGTTTCTCTGAAGCACTTCAAATGGGTACAGAAGTTTTCCATAACCTGAAAACCGTATTAAAGAAAAAAGGATACTCTACAAACGTAGGTGATGAAGGTGGATTTGCACCAAACATCGGCTCTAACGTAGAAGCAATTGAAACCGTACTGACTTCAATCGAAGCTGCCGGCTTTACACCTGGTAAAGACATCTGGATCGCGATGGATGCTGCTGCTTCAGAAATGTACGACTCAAAAACACAAACCTATAACTTCCACAAATCATCAGGTGAAAAATTAACCTCTGATGAAATGGTTAAATATTGGGTAGACTGGGCCAATAAATACCCGATCATCTCTATTGAAGACGGTTTGGACGAAGACGATTGGTCAGCCTGGGAAGCGTTAACCAATGCAATTGGCAACAAAGTACAGTTGGTAGGTGATGATTTGTTCGTAACAAACGTGAAGCGTTTACAACAGGGCATCGATAAAAGCATTGCAAACTCCATCCTGGTAAAAGTTAACCAGATTGGTTCCCTAACAGAAACCATCAATGCAGTTACTTTGGCACAGAACAATGGCTATACCTCTGTAATGAGCCACAGAAGCGGAGAAACAGAAGATACAACGATTGCGGATCTTGCGGTTGCTTTAAACTGCGGACAAATTAAAACAGGTTCTGCATCCCGTTCAGACAGGATCGCAAAATACAACCAGTTGTTGCGTATTGAAGAAGAGTTGGGATCTGCTGCCCGTTTCATGGGTATGGATTTCAAATTCCTTAAAAAATAAGACAACTTTTAAAAACAGAAAAGCTGATCATCTAACGGGTGATCAGCTTTTTTTATGCCGTTAAACCACCCGACGAATTATTTATTATTCCTGTGCCAAGCTGGTTTTTATTTTATATTTGTCTCGATGAAAGGCTTAATCGAACTCTTTAAGAACAAATACTTCATGTGTACCCTTGCGTTTGTGGTATGGATGATGTTTTTCGACAAGAACGATATGCTTTCTCAATATGAATACCGCTCGGAGGTCAACAAGCTTCAAACAGAGAAGGACTTCTACGAAAAGGAAACCGCCCAGGTGAAGAAAGATCTGAATGAATTGACCACGAACTTAAAGACCGCTGAGAAGTTTGCCAGAGAGAAGTATTACATGAAGAAAGACAATGAAGATGTCTTCGTTATCGTCCGGGAGCAGCCGAAAGACTAATACCCGAATTTAGGCAATGCCAGCTTATACCGCACCACCACAATCCGCAATACAAATATAAACGCAATCACCGCAACCTTAGCGAAATCTGCTTTCATATGGAACTGCAGCAATACAAAGTACAGTATACCTCCAAAGATGCAGGCAGTAGCATAAATCTCTTTTCGGAAAATCAAAGGTATTGCATTGAGTAGTGTATCCCTGATGATACCACCAAAACACCCGGTAATTGTCCCAAGAGCGACACACATCCCCGGACTTAATCCAAAGACAATTCCCTTCTGAAGTCCAATCATCGTGAATAAGCCTAAGCCCAGGGAGTCAAACACGAACAGGGTGATTTTAAACTTCTTTATATGGGTTTTAAAGAAGATCGTAGCGACGGAGGTTAGCAAGATCAGCAAACAGTAGTTAACGTCTCTCATCCAGGCTACGGGCGTGTCACCAAGAAGCAGATCACGAACCGTACCTCCGCCAATGGAGGTTACAAAGGCAATGATCAGGACGCCGAACGGATCCAGCCGCTTCTGCATCGCGGCGAAAGAGCCCGAAATGGCGAATGAGATGGTCCCTAAAAACTCAATGGCTTCAGACGTTGTAATGTCCATGCCTAATATTACGACATTATTCCGAGATTCAAATTCAAAAAAAAGAACCTTCCGCAGCTGCAGAAGGTTCTTTTTGTTTTATAACGGATGGATTGTATTACATCATTCCGCCGTCAACCGACAATACCTGCCCGGTAACATACGCACTCATATCTGAAGCAAGGAACACGCACACGTTGGCCACATCTTCCGTCTCTCCTGCGCGTTTCAATGGAATACCATCTTCCCAGCCCTTAACAACTTTTGGATCAAGCACATCGGTCATCTCCGTACGGATGAACCCTGGAGCCACCACGTTGGTCCGGATGTTTCTGGAGCCCAGTTCTTTGGCTACCGACTTCGAGAAGCCGATGATTCCCGCTTTAGAAGCCGCATAGTTCGCCTGTCCGGCATTTCCCTGTACGCCCACTACAGAACTCATGTTGATGAAAACGCCTTTACGGTTTTTCATCATGATCTTCGAAGCCGCTTTGGTCACGTTAAATACGGATTTAAGGTTCACATTGATGACGTCGTCAAAGTTTTCTTCACTCATGCGCATCAGCAAACCGTCTTTAGTAATGCCCGCATTGTTCACGACGATATCCAGTGTTCCGAAATCTGCAACGATATCACTGATCAGCTTTTCTGCCTCCTCGAACTTAGAAGCATCAGAACGGTATCCTTTAACCTGCGTACCGAAACTTTGAAGCTCTTGCTCCAGTGCTTCTCCTTTTTCCACGGAGGACAAGTAAGTGAATGCAACGTTAGCACCTTGCTCGGCGAATTTTTCGGCTATTTTGCGTCCTATTCCTTTAGATGCACCTGTGATCAGTGCCGTTTTTCCTTCTAATAATTTCATCAGTATCTATTATTTATGGTCTTCTTGTGATCCCCTGGCCCAATCAATTGCATGTATGCCAACGGTGCTTGATTTATCTTGTATATTCTTTACTTCCAAAAACCTAAGCGTTACGCTCAGCTTTTCTTCAATGCGGGTTCCTGCTGACTTAAACAGTGGAAGCTGCCCAACCCCCAGATGATATCTGTGGAGTCGATGCCCACAACCTTACGGTCCGGAAACGCCTTTTGTATGATGTCCAGCGCGAGCTGATCATTTACATCCCGGAAAGTAGGTACCACTACCGCCGTATTCGCAATATAGAAATTCGCATAAGATGCAGGCAGCCGCGTATCTTCATGGATAACCGGCGACGGCATCGGCAGTTGGTAGATCTTAAGTGGCCTGCCATCAAGCAAGCGCATCTCTTTCAATGCCTCCAGGTTTTCCTGCAACAAGATGTAGTTCTCATCGAGTGGATTGCTTTCCACAACGGTAAGTACCGTATCCTCGTTCACAAACCGGGTGATGTCGTCGATGTGCCCATCGGTATCATCTCCTACAATGCCATCTCCAAGCCAAAGCACCTGCTCGGCGCCATAATACTCCAGTAAATATTGCTCAATCTGTTGCTTATTCAAGTGCGGATTGCGGTTTTCATTCAGGAGACAGGCCGTTGTGGTCAATATTGTACCCTTACCGTTGAATTCCACCGATCCACCTTCCATTACAATGTCAGGCGTAAATAGCGGCAACCCAAAGTGATTGGCAATTTTCGTTGGGATCACATCATCCAGGTCGTATGGCGGATATTTTCCGCCCCAGGCGTTATAGCCCCAGTCCACTACCGCCTTTTCTGTTCCATCCGCATTCAACAGGAATGCCGGTCCGTGATCACGGCACCAGGCATCATTCGTCCGATGGTTAAAAAACTCAATGTTATTTAAATCTGCGCCGGCTTTCTGAAGATGCTCCAGGGCAAAGGCCTTGGTTTCTTCATCATTGATGTTGATCCTGACCTTCTCGCCTTCGGCAACAATCTTTATGAACTCCGCATAAGGCGCGTAAATGGACTCAATTTTCCC
Source organism: Bacteroidota bacterium (assembly GCA_029851965.1). Taxonomy (GTDB): domain Bacteria; phylum Bacteroidota; class Bacteroidia; order Sphingobacteriales; family Sphingobacteriaceae; genus Pedobacter. The sequence continues at coordinate 18,457 of JARKUW010000109.1, forward strand.
CGGCCAGGATGCCTCTTTGTGCGGCCAGCTCAACCAGGTCGCTTCATGCAGTTCCCATTCTGCCGGAAACGCATATCCCGCCTGCTTAGGGCTATCCTTAAATAGATTCGTCATCTATATACCTTTTAGTGATTTGTGCGTAACTGTCTATGCGCCTGTCGCGTAAAAACGGCCAGTGCGTACGGTAGCGGTCGGATTTCGATAGATCCAGCTCTACAACTTTAAGTTCTTCATCATCATGTGATGCCTGATAAAGCAAACTTCCAAACGGGTTGGAAACGAAAGACCCACCCCAGAACTTTACGCCAGCTTCAACACCCACGCGGTTAATGCTAACCACAGGCACACCATTCGCGATGGAATGTGACCGCTGGATCATCTGCCATGCATTGTATTGCTCGGTATTGGTGCCCTCATCCTGTGTACTTGCCCAGCCAATGGCCGTTGGGTACACCAGAAAATCAGCACCCATTAGAGCGGTAATCCGTGCTGCTTCAGGATACCATTGATCCCAGCAGATCAGCACGCCAATCTTCGCATACTTGGTTTTAAACACTTTATATCCAAGATCACCAGGGGTGAAATAGAACTTCTCATAGAAACCGGGATCATCCGGGATGTGCATCTTCCGGTATTTACCCAGATAGGCACCATCCGCATCCAGCACTGCTGTTGTATTGTGATATAAACCTTCCGCTCTTTTTTCAAATAAAGAAGCGATAATTACCACATTCAATTCCGCAGCAACAGCAGATAATGCGTCAGTGGACGGACCAGGGATAGACTCTGCCAACTTGAAGTTTTCATAGTCTTCCTCATCACAAAAATAGAGAGATGTAAACAGCTCCTGCAGGCACACCACTTGTGCACCCTGAGCGGCAATCTCGCGGATCTTCACGATTGCCTTATCTAAATTCTCTTGTTTATTACTGGTACAACTCATTTGTACCAGTCCAACCTGTACTTTAGCCATTCAATAAATTTTTGTGTTACAAAGTTAATAGAAAATAATATAGCAGCCTGTGCTTATCTGAAATCGCAGGGCACAAGCCCTTCCTGCCGGATGGAACTTTAAAGTTGCCGTGTTTGACCTGCAACCTGCCTCAACGAAAGAACTGTCCGATGAGGCCTCTGAAGACGATCTAATCCAGCGTTTGCAGGTATTCTGCCTGAAGTTCCCTCAAGCAATTCGCACACAAACAACCCTCGAACAAGTCACTGATGTATTGTACCGCATTCAAATCCAGCCGGACGGCATGGCACTGACATTCCGCCGTACCGTTCGCCTTACACTCTATTCTCGTGCTGCAGCGCTCACATGGGATAAGTTCATGTTTGGTCATGCCACAAAGATACGCAAATCTGAAATTTATCCAGCCCATTCTGCCGGACCGCATAACAGGGACCAGGGTAGACCTACGATCATTTTATTAACTTTGTCGAACACCTAATGTCAAATCATGCGTCTATTAAAATTATCCATTCCTTTGCTCTCCCTCCTTATTGCCTGCAACAGTAATAAAACAACCGAAAATAACCAGGTGGCCACCCTGGACACTGCTTTTCTAAGTAGTAAACCATTTTCCCTGGCCTACCAGGACGGGGACCGCATTGTGGTCACCAGCATCGACACCATGAAACAGATTTCCTTTGGTGGGGCAACAGATCCGGCAATATCTCCGGACGGCACAAAGCTTGCCTATACCGTTAGCG
>JARKUW010000256.1 GCA_029851965.1 Bacteroidota bacterium
GTTTGCACCACGCGACCCATACAGAGCCGTCGCATCTGCATCTTTCAGCACCTCAATAGATTCAATATCTGATGGATTGATGTCAGATATCGGGGAAGTCGCTTTACCACCAGTTCCTACCGTCTGTAAGCTGTTGCTGTTAATGAATACGCCATCGACAACATACAAGGGTCCATTCTCCGCATTGATGGAAGTTGCACCGCGCACGCGGACATTTACGGCCTCTCCCGGAACACCGGTGTTAGACGAAATCTGTACCCCGGAAACCTTGCCTTGTAGCTGGGCATCAAAACTGCCCACCGGAATATCCTTTGTCTCTGCGGCATCCACCTTTGCAATGGATCCGATCATATTTTTGCGCTGCTGCGTCACATAACCAACAACAACAACGTCATTCAGGTCATTTTGAGCTTCTTTAAGCTCTACATCCAGGTATCCACCATTGGCGATAACCTCGTTGGTGGTGTAGCCGATAAAGCTCACAATGAGCGTATATGGAAACTTTTGCCCCGTAACGAAGCTGAATTTACCGTCGGCATCTGCCGAAACCTCGTGGGTTGTACCCCGGATATGAACTCTCGCTCCTGGTAGCGGAGTTCTAGTCTTTGCATCCAGCACCCGGCCGTTGAGCGTCGAATTGATCAACGGTTTGGTCTGTGCATGTAGGAAAATTGGAAATAAGAGGTAAAACAGGAACAAGCCACTGACCTTAGTTGTCAGTCTTGTTATTCTGAAACTTTGCATACTTTTACTATTGGGTATTATTTATGAATGGAGACAGGGTGTCAGGTCGAAGTGAAAACCCTGCTTCTTTAATTAAGCCTTGGGGGGATACGCAGTATTCCCCTATTTTTTTATCTAAATTTCCTAATGTCCCTCCTTCTTTAGTTTTTCTTATATCAACGATCTACCTTCCGAAAAGAAGAAAGGCGATAACAAGCGTAATCAGTATATTGAAAAGCTGCGCCAGCAGAAAGGCATACAGCGGTTTCTTATTTTCATTCTTGAACAGATCCTTAAAGTTTGTTTCCAGGCCGATGCTGGTAAATGCAAGTGTAAACCAGGCATTCTGAAGATTTTTCAGGCTATCTTTAACACCCGCAATAGAGGCCGCGGGTAAAAAGAAGGAGAACAATAACGAAGCTGCCAGAAAGGCGATCACGAACTTCGGAAAGCGCTCCCAAATCACCTTTAGTGTAGGTTTCTCCAAAGCTGCTCCATTCTCATCAACCTTGCGGTATGACCAGTAAATACTGATCGCGAAGGCGGCAATTCCCAGCAACACGTTTTGGGAAAATTTCACAATCGTACTGATCTTCAGCGCTTCCTCACCAACGAGGGTTCCGGAGGCGACAACCGCGCCGGTCGTATCTATACTTCCGCCCAGCCATGCACCAGTAACCTGTTGTGGGAAGTGAAACCAGGCAGCGATGTAAGGCATGATGATCATCATTGGAATTGCGGTGATCAATACCATGGAAATTACATAAGACAACTTTTTTGCGTCTCCCTTAATGGCACCTGAGGTTGCAATTGCCGCTGAAACGCCGCAAATGGAAACGGCACTGGAAATCATCATGGTCAACTCATCATCAACCTTAAGCTTCTTACACAGCCAGAAAGCAAAATACCACACGGACAGTACCACAACACGAGCCTGTATCAACCCCAGGGAACCGGCTTTCAATATATCCGAGAAAATTACAGTCGTTCCAAGCAGTACAAGGCCGATTTTCACAAACAGCTCCGTAGACAGGGTATCCCGGAACCATTGTGGGATTCTGAACACATTACTGATGATCAACCCGATCACCAGGCTGAAGATCACTGCTTCCAGATTAATGGATTTAATAAAGCTGTTGCCGGCTATAATCAACGCCGCTACCGTCAGCAGGTAAACCGCCGGAAAACCGATAACGAAGTTCCGCACCGACTTGCCCGTAACAGCAGCGCCGATAGCGCCGACAATCAGCACAAAGACAAATTGTATGAGCAGCGTAAGCAGATTACCGGTATCGAAAACATGCGTTGCAAGTTCCCCGGCATTGCTCCATTTGTAGGATGGCACGGGGACAACGTAAAAAAATAGGGAAAGCAAAATGACCAGGGCACCTAGTATAACTACTGCCCAGTCTTCATGTAAGGTTAATTTTCGATTGGCAACTGTCATTTGTTATTGTTTATTGGTTTATGTGGAATTTGAATGTTGAATACATCGGAAAGTGCCTGCCGGGCTGCATGGTAGCCACACATCCCATGGACACCACCTCCGGGAGGCGTGCTGGAGGAACAGATATAAACCCCCTTCTTAGAGGTGCGGTAAGGGGAAATGCGCAGGGCTGGCCGGGTGTACAGCTGGCTGATATCCATGATCCCTCCATTGATGTCACCGCCTATGTAGTTTGGGTTGTAGGCTTCAACTTGCTGCGTGTTCATGGTGTGTCTCGCCAGAATGGTATCTTTAAACCTTGGCGCAAAACGCTCCACTTGTGCTTCAATGCTTGCCGTCATATCTTTTACGGACCCCGGTGGCACATGGCAATACGCCCAGCCCGTATGTTTGCCTGCAGGCGCCCTTGAAGCGTCAAAAATACTTGGCTGAGACAAGAGTATAAATGGTTTGTCATTGGCGGCCCCTTCTGAAGCATCGTGTTCCGAAGCCTGTATTTCCTTGAAAGTGTTGCCTAAGTGGACGGTGCCCGCCTGCCGTGCTTCCTCCGCCCGGAACGGGATCGGCTCAGACAAAGCCCAGTCGATCTTGAATACACCCATTCCGTAGCGGAAGTTTTCCAGCTGCCATCTGTATAACGGCGACAATACTGTTCCTGCGATGCTCAAAAGCTGCTTCGGCGTGACGTCGAACATCACCACTTTGGCGGCAGGCAGCTCTTCGATGGAGCGCACATGAAATCCGGTCTGAATCTTTCCTCCAAGAGAGAGGAAGTACGACTCCAGTGCCGAAGCGATAGATTGCGCACCGCCTACGGGAATCGGCCAGCCATGCACATGTCCCACAGCGGCAAGCACCATCCCGATTGCAGCGGTCGTTAAATTTGTTAATGGCTGGATGGCATGCGCCGCCATGCCTGCCCATAGCCCTTTGGCGTGCTCCGTAGAAAACCTTCCTGCTACCATGCTGGAAGATTGCAGTGCATTAAATCCGAATTTGGCGAGCAACAAGGGATGTTTGGGAAACACCAGTGGCGACAATAAGTCGCCCACGAGTTTGTCCCAATTCTCCACCAGAGGGCCAACCAGATTTTGGTAAACCTGCTGATCTTTCCCAAGTTTCGCGGCGGTCTCCGAAACGGAGCGGTATAGTGCAGCAGCGGTTCCATCATCAAAGGGATGTGCAGCTGCGAGTGTCGGCTGAATATACGTCAGCCCTTGTTCGCTTAAAGGTAAGGAGGCAAAGAACGGTGATGCAAGCGCCATCGGATGTACTGCCGAGCAGATGTCATGTTTAAATCCCGGTAGTGTAAGTTCTGCAGTCCGCAGTCCGCCTCCAATGGTGTCTTTCGCTTCTATTATCAACACAGAAAGACCTTCAAGCTGCATCGCTATGGCTGCCGCCAATCCATTCGGACCGGATCCTACGACAATTGCATCAAAATTTCCTTCTATTGTTTTCATCCTTGTTTACGTTAATATTTTCCTGCAACAAGCGTACTTGGCGTCAAGGCATAGTTCTTATCCACCCGGTTTAGCACGACATAGATCGAATCCTTCTGATCATTGACGCCTTTAAGTACGACTTGTCTGCCATCCGTTGTCGTATAATGGAGAACCATTCTCTTCCGTGGTCTCTCCATTGCCCGTTCCGAAGTTATGCCTTTTAGCCGTCGGCCGGTTAATCCTGCAGGATCTATCTGCTCATATTCTTGTTTGTCGGTTAGAAAATTCGCCTGGAGGGGTTGTTTAACTCTTTTGCGCTTTCCACCGTTCCCCGGCAACTCAGAAACATTCTTATCCTGAAGATATAGAATCTGATTTAAGGTATCGGCTTCATAATAAAACACCCGCCTACCGCCACCTACACCGGCAAGCTCAAATGTCCTGTTGATATCCCGCATTGGCGATCCACCCCCGTTGGAAAGATCTAGTTGCACCGGCTTCCGCTGGCGGAAAGTCAGGCTGGTCCACTTTTCAAAGGTAACATCCTGCCAGCGCAGCGAATCTAAAGGATCGTACGGAATAGCTTTATTGTTAACCTTAAATTCCGATACCTGGTAATAGCCGCGCAGCTTTGAAACGCCTTTAGCCGCCGGCTGCTTGTAGGGATCGTAGAGGAAATTGTTAAGCTGGATGTAGAAGAACACAAATAGAAACACAACCACAACTGCCGATTTAAGCACCACCCTTGCAGTCTGAAGCCAGCGCTGGTTAAACCGGATATCAAAGTTTACAGGAACCGTATATCGTTCTTTGATAAACAGATTGTAGATGGCAGGCAGATCCTTCGCAATCAGGAAAGCAGCGAACAGCACGAAATAAGAACTGTAAACGTGTACGCCACCGTCGTAAGCGAAGTTTACATACACAATGTCACCGAGCGCCCCAAATAGGATGATTGCACCGAGGGTTGCCGTTTTCCGGAACAGCAGCAGTATGCCGGAAGCGAGCTCCACTACACCCGCGAAGACCTGGTACCAGGGTACAATACTAATGGACAGCCAGTAAATCTTCTGTGCGGTCAGGTCTCCAAAATTGGTATTCAGAATGCCGATGGAGGGATATGGCATTTGTACCGGCAGTACCTTCGTGAATGCAAATCCGATGATGCCAATAGCTGCGCGGTAACGCACAAGAACTGTAAGCCAGTAATAGAGCACGTTGTATTCGGTTCTTTTCCGGTCAAGCAGCGACCAGATGCCACCGCCGATAACCGCCACCCCAAAAATGATGATCCACTCCAGGTATCCATAGAAGCCCGGGGAACGCAGAAAGGAAGGCTGAAAACGCGCGATGTCATACAAATCGCGGTAATGTAAGCTGGTCCAGTCAAACTGGAACCATTGTGTGTACCACTGCGGACTCTCCGGAATGGACATGAGCACAAAGAATATAAATGCAATGCGAAAGGCAACCAGCTGATAGGGTTTCCAATACGACGTTACTTGTGCCTCGGGCGCTAAGGTTGTTTGGGTACTCATAATTTTAAACTTTTCCGACGTCCTGAGGAGGTCTCTTTAAGTAAATACTTCCTGTTGTCTTTTCTTAAGGTGGCTTTAATACGGTTGCCGTCTATGGAGCCGGTAAGCAACACCGATGAATCGGGCTCCAGTGCATAGTTTAACCTGGAAAGCTCCTTACCTTTTGGAGCCGATAACAAGATGAGCTGGCTGTTGATGGTATCTGGTTTATAAGCGTAGTATGTTCTGCCTATGGTACCATCGCGCTCAAACTGTCCTTCGGTCCGGGCATCAGGAATGCTTTCTACCGGATGGTTGATCAGCATAAATGGCTTATTTATCTTTATACTGAAAGTGGCCCATTTTTCGAAAACCACATTTTGCCAGCGTGAAGAATCCGTCATCGAATGCGGCAGATCGCGGCCATTCACTTCAAAACTTGTCACCGTATACAGACCCTGCAAGGTGCCCACACCGCGCTCTTGTGGAAAATGATAGCCGCCGCTTAAGGAAGACTGGTAAACTCCAATGCCATTCAGCAAGACAAAAACAATGATGAAAGCAACTTTCAGCCCTATTCTCCAGCTGCGCTGATTTCCCTTCAGCTCAACAGTTAGTGGTGCTGGTTGAACAGGCTTCCGCAAGATAATGAGCGCGAAGATGCGTTCCAGATCATAGGCAACCAAAAACAAGGCAAGGGTAACCAGGTAAAAACTATATACCACTTCCCCACCCTCATAGGCGAGGTTGGACATAAACACATTTCCAGTAAAGAAGATGACAATGGTTGCCCCGATCGTTGCCGTTTTTCTATTCAACAGCAGCAAACCTGCTATAAGCTCCACGGCGCCCAAAAACGATTGGTAGCCCGGCACGATGCCCAAGCTCAAAGAAAACAGCTTCCATGTAGAAAAATCACCGTAAGGTGTATTTAGGCTGCTTAAAGACGGGTATGGTGCCTGAACAGCGAAGACCTTAAGCAATCCATAAGCAATTAGCGCCGCAGCAAGGCGATATCGCACCAGAACCCTTAGCCAGTAAAGGAGCTTAGTATAATTGCTGTGTTTACGATCTACAACCGTCCACACCAGGGTCGCCAGAGCAGCAAGGACAAGTATGAAGCCCCAATCGGCGAACGTACCAAGGCCCCAGTCGTTTGGATTGTACACACCTGATATGAACTGGGGCGTGTACTTGGAAATATTGAAGATATCCCTAAAGCTGAGTTGAAGCCAGTTAATACTGAGCAAGTGCTTGTAGTACTTCCAGTCGAGCGGCACAATCTGTAGGAGGAAGTAAATAAAGGATAACCGAAAAAGAATTTTTTCATACCCCTTCCATGTAGCAGAGTCATTTACTTGATTATTCATCTTATTGTTTTCTTGATTTTCAACGGGTAATTAAATGCGCCTCCGGTGGAGAATGTCAGCGCAGTTAACGATCACCTGCCGCGCAGGAAGACCATTTGGGTACCGGTATTTTTACCGGTCCCTGGAAATGAATTCCAGATCATCGCCAAGAAAACAACAACAACAATACCGCACAATTATCCCGCCCATCAAAGGTTGAAAATCGGTTGTCCTGTCGTTGCAAAATGAATGTGTTTTCATACAGACTTTTTAAATTAGGGAAGCGACAAATGCTTCGACGGCCAAATATATTAATTCAATTTACAAATACTACTAATTTAGTCGTATTTATTTGAAATAAAAATTAAGTCATTGTAGATCAACTGCTTGATTGCGAATACTTGAATTTAACGGGTCAAAACAGATTGAACACGCGCAAAAATGGGGATCAAAAAAATACTTTTAAATTTAATTACTACTAATTTGGTAGATTAAATAGAATAACTATATTTGCATCAGATGAATATAGCACAGCTACATATCATAGGTACCCTCCTCTCCCCCGCAACCATGCGAATGCGTTACTGTTGTTGTTGCTGATTTCTGCACAATAACAAGCCTTAATTTTCTAACAGAATTCATTTAAAGATGCAGTACAGTCAACATGCCTGTAGACAGTCTTGATTGGCCATAAATATTTATCCACCATAAAAAAAACACACCATGACATCTATCCTAAGCAAAATAAACGACCTATTTCAAACCAATACAACCACCGCTCCGGCATCATTGCTTTTTCGTTCTAAGCCAGCCGAAGCTGGAGACAGCTTTAGCAGTTTCTACCTGAAAGTTGAACAGGGTTACTGGGAGGGCAGACCAACATTCATCAAGAATCACGATACCATATCGGATAAGCAACTGTTTAGAAAACCACTCGTACTTGCCTTCTACTCACCTGAATGGGGAGAATATGGACTGCAGCAGTTGAAGACCCTGAACGCTTTACAGCAGGACATCAATCTATTGGGCGGACAGTTACTTATTGTTGCAGACACAGATCTGAGAACCCTAAGGAGCATTATTCTTGAAAATAATTTGAAACTGAACATCTATTCCGACCCAAGTTTTACGATCGCAGAGAACTTCGGCGTCTACAACGCGGCAGATCCGGTATACAACAGAATCTCCGGAATCGACAAGAATGCCCCATTGCTGGCGACTTACGTGGTCTCTCCCGGGAAGAAAATATCCTTTAAATATATTGATAGCCTTTCAGATGGATTCCCAACCACAGAACTGTTGAGTGCAGTTGTAACAGCAGGGAGAACGCGCGAAGTATAGGAATCATCATCGCAGTCCGTATAATGCATTAAAAAAGAGAGCAGATTGATCTGCTCTCTTTTTCGTTAGAAAGACTTATTGTGTTCGGGTACGATCAGTCGCTATGGTGTCCTTCAATGCACTGTCCACCATCTTCAATGAATCTGTGGAAGAAGTGTCAAAGGTCGCTGTATCTGTCAGCGCCTGATCCGTACCGGTGTTATTCTTATTACCTTGATCGCTGCATGCAGCCAGGACAGTTCCGGCCAAAGCGAGTGTGATAAAAACTAATTTTTTCATAGGAAGCTGTTATATAGAAAAATAACAACTGGCATCATGAAATTGTGTTGCAGCTGTGAAACTCCACAACTGCGCAAATCTCATCAGCATAAAACATGACCTGTTAAAAGTTAGTCACGTACTTCAGATCGAATATCAGATCATCAATGTCATCTGTATGGAATATATAATCCGTGCTCTTGTTTGTAATTGCCTGCTTTCGGTAATCAACTACACAGATAATTTTAACAAACATCTGCCTGAACATGGCTTCGGTTACAAGGATTTCCGCATATTCGTCAGAGTCAAACGTCTTATAACCATCATTAGCAACGAAATATATAAGTCTGAACATTTACCAAAGATTTTAAGCAAATGTAATGCAATAATGCAGATGTGTATACGTTAGTGAAAAAACGCGTATATATACGTGCAAATATGTCTCAAACTGGGGCGTGTCTGGGTAATTACTTCACAGATTGGTTTTCACGTAAAGAACTTCCTGCCAAACTTAAGCATGATATAGAGCGGATAACTGAGCGCGGTCCAGCTCATCAGGTGCCAGATCCCGGTTCCAAGAATGGCCATAACAAGTCCGGCCAGCGAGACGAAGGCAAGTAATACCGGCATGTACCACAGCTTAAAAGGTCCTTTATGGGTACGTTCCATCGATTAGCTATTGATCAGGTTTAAAGATTCCGCATTGGCAAGCATTCTCTTCAGTTGGTTTTCTTTCGCTTTTCGCCTTGCAAACCAAAGATAGAGCCCGGAAATAAGCACCACGATCGTTGCAAGATCGAAAACTACCCAGAGGATTTTCATCGGAATGCCTCCATAATCTCCAAAGTGAAAAGGCTGAGAGATGTACACGGCTTTCAAATACCAGGGTAGATCCCTGATGTCAGTTAGTTCATTGGTTTGTGCATCTATAAGTGCAGGCTTGATGATCCTTGAAGTCAGCGGTGAAGTACCGGTTACATAAACCGCATAGTGGTGATTGCTGGAATATAGAGTTCCGGGAAATGCGATGAAGGAAACTTCCATGCCTGGAGCTGCGATTTTGGCCCTGTTTATGGCATGCTCCAATGATCCCAACTTGCCCACCGGCTCCGGCTTATCCTTGTATTCCGCAACCATTTCCGTCAGCTCTCTGGCCCGCCATAAATCAAGGGCAGGGTCTGCAAGGGTATTGATAATTCCGGTGAGGCATACCACAGAAGCCCAGGCCAGTGAAACGATGCCGATCATATTGTGTAAGTCCAGCCACCGCAGCCTGCGGGACTTCTCTGTGCGGATCATACCAAAATCGTAACGCTTCATTATTGGCCCATACAACATCACACCGGAGACGATCGAGAACAAAAACAGAACTCCCATAAAACCCAGAAATAACATTCCTGGTAAGCCGGATAGCAGGTCAACATGCAAACGATACATGATGGTCATAAAATCCATTTCTGCAACAGGCGTGGCCAATACTTCGGCGGTGCGGCTATCCATCGTCAGGTAGGTATTCTGATCTTCTGGTGAAGCTGCAGAGTCGGCCAGCGTAAAAAACATCTTTCCTGGCTCTTTCGCCTGATCCGAGTAGATGTACTTCATCTGTTTTCCCGGAACATGGTTCATTGCATTACGAATCGCTTCATCAACAGACGCAATGGGCGCACCCTCCGCAAGCACAGGCGCGTCGGGATCTTCATCTAAAAAATCATGAATTTCATCGGTGAAAATCAACGGCAAACCAGTCAGGCAAAGCATCAACAGAAAGATGGTACAAATTAAGCTTGTCCATTTATGGATATTGAACCAGGTCCGGATTGTTTTTGATCTCATAGTCTTTTGCGCGCCGCACCAAACAACTTGATGTTGCCCGTCCATCAATGGAAGGCAAGTACACATGCACGCCTTCAAAAGTATTATTTAAATCCATTCTAAACAAGATTAAAGCGTAAAATACCCAAATAAACGCCGATCAGCGATCAGCTTTGACTGCCACCACACACCGCTGCTGTAATTTGGAAGAGAACTTTTAATTACTAACTTTGATCATAGTGATAAATAAAACCCGACATAGCGCCACGATCTGCAAGAATGCAACCTCCTACCCGGTTGTCTCTGCAAGTCTATCCTGCAAGCGCTATTTCTTTTCATCTTACAAGGATTTTAATACGCTCGCCCCAGCCTTCTAGTCAACTGGTCTGGGGATCACACCAACCTTCTTTCGTCTAATTTCTTCAGCTGTTTTCAGCGCGAACATCATGAGCACAGGCCTTCGTATTTTTCGTCGCCCTGCTTCGATCGAAGTTGCTTTCCCTTACGACCTTTCTTTATGCAGCCTATAAACTTTAATAAGTCTCAACCCGCTAAGATGACATAAGCACATGAGCACCAGATAAACACAGTTACATTTAAATCTTATACATATGAACTTAAACAAGAATATTCCCGTAATCATCAGAGAAGATGATTACGCACTTTTGAAGCCATTTTTAAGCAAATCAGCTGATACTACTGAGGAGATGTCGCTGTCGGCAGAACTCAACAGAGCGATCGTTGTAAAGAAAGACGCTTTCCCCCCTCATGCGATCCGGATCAGTTCGGAGGTAAAAATCCGGGAACAGGAAACCGGAACAACCAGTACATTCCGTATCGTGATGCCCAGCCAGGCAAACATCAAAGAAAATAAAGTTTCAATCCTGTCGCCGATCGGCTCTGCATTGATTGGCTTCACGAAAGGAGAAATCGTACAATGGGAAGTTCCTGCCGGATTGAAGAAATTCGAAATTATAGAAGTTAAGAATGTCTAACACCTGTTAACCGCGAGTACATCTCCTATTTGGGCAAACAAAAAGCCTGTAAAGCAGCAATATCACTGCTTTACAGGCTTTTTATATGTTATGGCAGGCTACAAATTATTAATCACCTCAATACCAAACTTGTTTTCACCTGCCGTTTCAGATACCAGACCCCTGGAATAGATGGTATATATTTTACCGCTTTCCAGCTTTATCCCGGGCAAGGTGGCCGTTACTACACCAGTACTTCTGCGTAAATCCAACGTCACTGTTCCAGCGTCAACTTCTTTGAAATCCGAGAATTTAAACACATTCTCTGCGAAAAGTGCAGGGCTTCCTGCGATACCCATCGCAACTTCATCCGCCCCCGGCGAAAGATTTACAAACCGCACCTTGGCTTTACCTGCTGCCGGCGCCGTCAGGTCATCCTTGGTGATCACATACTGGAGTGAGTCCTTTTTCCCTGCGATATAAATGGAGTAGGTCGTATTTCCCTCCATCACTACCGTTTGCCCCAAAAGCAAGCGCCCCAGTCCCGGAG
>JARKUW010000130.1 GCA_029851965.1 Bacteroidota bacterium
ACCATCAGCAAGTACTAGGCATGTCTTATGCTTTTGTATCAATGGAGCATATGTCTTCTTTTCCAACACTTCTTCGCTTCTTGCATTTAGTGTGCTAATGTTAAGCTTTGTGTCTAAAGCCCAATACACCTATAAGATGATACTTCCATCGTACCACGTCAGCCAAAGTAGCAAGGACATAAAAAAAAACCAGCCTAAGGGCTGGGATCACAATTTTTTTCCTGAAAATACTCCGCCTTGGGGCAATCTTCTCCTTATTTGAAGCTGTCGCGGAGCTTATCTAAGTTCAACGGTTCTTCCTTATTGTCCAGCTGTATCAGCCAACCCTTGCTTTTCAACAAAGCAATCTCCTGCTTTGCGACGGATAGGTCCTTCCCTTTTATCGCCTGATGGAACAGGATGGCTGGTTTCGGTTCTACATCTGCTGCCGTATGGAAAAGCACTTCCAGACGGAACTTTGGCCAGATCTGTATGTCACTCATATTTCCGGAGTAGATCCGCTTCGTGGAATTCGGGCCTACCGTTCCCGCGAACTCACCTTTGAAGTGCTCCCCTTTTTCTGTGCTGAATGCGACCAGCAAATCAAAGGATGTCTCATTAACCAGGTGAAAGTGTGCTACAGAGTTGCTGTGCTGATCACTGATCAGACCCAGAAACACACCATCCTTTTTAAACTCCGCAACAGGAATTGCGGCTGCAGGCCGGTTGGAGACAACGGTATTGTCGTCTGGAATATCGCCATGCACCAAGGTCACCTTGGAGGCCAGAACGGGAATCTCAAAGTCGTTGGTGTCCGTAACACCGATCATGTCCTTGTCGATGATGCGTGTCACATACCCCTCTATATTTTCGTCTACAAAACGAACGAAATCTCCTAATTTTATTTGCATACTTCAAATTTACTTAATCTTCCTAATTTTGCAGCATGACCACAAAAGAACAAGTCAACAATCCACTGCATGGAAAAACCCTGGAGTTTATTCTTAAACAACTGGTGTGGCACTATGGCTGGGAGGAAATGGCCACTTTGGTGCGCATAGACTGCTTTTCGAACAATCCGTCGCTAAAATCCAGCCTTAAGTTCCTGCGTAAGACCGACTGGGCGCGCAAGAAAGTAGAGAAATTATACCTCAACACCTTCCATTAATAAAAAAACACCGATGACTAAAAAGTGCATCGGTGTTTTCTTTCTTTCGCTATTTACCTCATTTCTCGAGGTAGCAATTTACTTCTTCCAGGTATTATTTGCTGCATTGGAATCCGGCAGCTCATGGTTTGGATCCAGTGTAACCATCGTCACTTCTTCCGTTGTTGGATAGTGAACCGTCCATGACGTATTCCGCATCCATACATCTACCGGAAGCTTTATGATATCCTTTCTGCCGCTCCGTGTTTCAATACCGAGTATGATCGGCATTGGCAAGCGCTCCACGTTCGTTACAACGATGTTGTAACCATCCGTAGCACCCGCTTTGGTCTTGGATTCTGTGACCGATGTAACCGCCTGGTCCATTATCCAGTTTTCCATAAACCAGCCTCTCCAGAACCAGGACAGGTCCTCCCCTGCGCCATTCTCCATTGCACGGAAGAAATCAACAGGTGTTGGATGTCTATAGGCCCAGTGCTTGATATAATTCCGGAAGGCGTAGTCAAAACGTTTTTCGCCCAGAATCTGAGACCGCAGGATTTCCAACCCCCAGGCAGGCTTGTAGTACAGGCTGATGCCAATGTTGCGCTCCTGCATAGCATCTGGCTCCAGCATGATCGCTTCGTTGGTCGGTTGAGCCAGGTACTTGCCCGCAGCCTGATAATCCATCCTGCCTTTTGCAAATTCACCTTTATTGAATTCCGTCTTCGATATGCCATTGATAAACGTATTGAAGCCTTCATCCATCCAGCCGTACTTACGCTCATTGCTTCCCACGATCATCGGGAACCAGGTATGGCCGAACTCATGATCGATCACCTCCCATGCTTCAGCGCCTTCAGCCTTCCAGCCACAGAACACAATACCCGGATATTCCATACCGCTGATGTTGGAAGCGATATTGATGGCCATCGGATAAGGATATTCAAACCACCTGTTTGAATAATGCTCAATACTTGTTTTCACGTACTCTGCACCTCGGGCATAGCCATTGGCGGTATGACTTTCCACCGGCTGCGCCGATACGGCCAGCGACTTCTTGCCACTTGGCAGGTTGATCCGGGCGGCATCAATAACAAAAGCCTTTGATGAGGCCCAGGCCGCATCTCTGGTATTGCTGATCTTATATTTCCAGGTCAGCTGGCTTTTTGCAGGCCGTGACTTTGGATTCACGACATCTTCTGCAGAGCGGATGACGGTGCTTTTATCACTGGTCAATGCCGTATTCCAGCGTTTCAATTCTTCCGCTGTAAATACCTCCTGTGGATTTAACAATTCTCCCGAGCCGAGTACCACCTGGTTGGCGGCAGCGGTAACGGAATAGGTGATGTCGCCGTACTCCAGGTAAAACTCTCCTGCGCCCCAATATGGAAGCGTATTCCAGCCCGTTACATCGTCATAGACACTCATCCTTGGAAACCACTGTGCAATGGTAAAGATCTCACCATTTTGCGTGGTCAGGTGCCCCATGCGGTCTGAGCCATTTACCGGTATCGGGAAAGAGAAATCCATCTTGATGGTGATCAGATCCCCGGCGGCAGCCATTGGCTGATCCAGCTGGATCTGCATCCGTGTATCCTCGATCAGTGAGGTAAATTTAACCGCTTTACCTTTCTGCAGCACCGCAAGATTCTTGATGTCATAGCCACCGTCAATTTGCTCGCCCCGCGCACCATAACGGCTTCCTTCAGGGATGAGGGAGTTTCCTCTCGAGTTCTTTTTAAAAAGATTCTGATCCAGCTGCAGCCACAAATAAGGGAGTTGATCCGGACTGTTGTTCTTATAGGTGATGGTTACGGTTCCGGAAACAGT
This sequence comes from Bacteroidota bacterium, assembly GCA_029851965.1. Lineage (GTDB taxonomy): Bacteria > Bacteroidota > Bacteroidia > Sphingobacteriales > Sphingobacteriaceae > Pedobacter. The sequence goes on from JARKUW010000130.1 coordinate 2,960, forward strand.
GTTCTTTACATCATCAAGCGTGGCTGCAATGTTGTAGTCGGCCCGGTTTTGCCAATATTTCGGGCCCGGATAGCCACTTGCAGACCTGTATTCGTTGCCATTTGAGGTATAAAATAATGGGCTGAATGCAGCATGAGAATCGTATTTGGTGGATGCTGCCGGGGCGGCCTGCTGGGCAGCGCCCGTTAAACCGGCTGCGAGAAAGCATAGTGCCAGCAGTAGTTTTCTGATTGGTCTTGTATTCATATACTTATTTAAATTTCGGGAGTTTGCGCTGGGCAGGTGGAAGTTTTAGCCAGGCCTGATAGGCTTGCGCGGTATATAGGGGGTAGTTGAATGGCGCTTCGCTCCGTACCCGTTCTACACTTGGCTGGTAGATGGCGATGAAGTCCTTTAGCTCCTGACCTTTCAAGGGGATCAGATTGGCGACGGTCTTTTCGTTGAAATTCAACCTGATCTCATTCTCGTAGCCATCCACCTCGGTAAGCTTCTCTTCTTTTTCCCGCTGGGCTTTCATCTTGTCGAACCCAAGGTTGAGAATGACGCCGCCTGCACGGTCATTGTTCTTTTTACCCTGTAATCCATCGCCTTCAATTTTCTTGACCGGCTTCATACCGGCATTGAGGTTCTCTACACCAAGATAAGGAGAGATTCTGGCGGACTGGATGTCTACCTGATTCAGGTTGGTCGATGTACTTGCAATGAACACCGCAAGTGGTTTCATGTCGGTTAACAGCAAGGTATCTTTATGGTAACCGCCGCGTGCAAACTCCAGTACGTCGCCAGTCTTTGCCGTCAGATTAAATTGCCCTGCAGGCTTGCTGGTGGTGGATTGTTTATTGGTGAGGTTGGTTATGCGTACATTTCCAAGAGGCGTCTTACTTTCGTAATCATAAACCCGGCCGGAAAAATCCTGAGCAAGCAATTGTACAGGCAATAAAAACAACAGTAAAATGATCAGCTTCCTATTCATATTCAAAGCTAGTATAGTTTTAGACTATACCTGCACTCATTTAACAATAATGCCCCGGAATGGATTGAACTATTTTAAAATCTCAGCGTACTGATCTTCCTGAAAACTGATCAGAACTGGCTTTTCCTGCACTTCGATAATGGGTCTTTTTATCGCACTGGTGTGCTGAAGAAGGAGCGATACGGCAGTCGGCTGATCCTTCACCGCAGCCTGTTCCTCCGGACTCAGCTTGCGCCAGGTGGTTCCCTTTTTGTTCAGCACCTGCTCCCATCCAAAAACGTCGCACCACCTGTTCAACAATTCCGGTGTGACGCCAAGCTTCTTAAAATCGTGAAATTGGAATTCCTGACCATGTTCCTGAAGCCAGGTGGTCGCTTTCTTAACCGTATTGCAATTCGGGATACCGTAAACTTTCGTGTTCATATAATTTATTTTGCAGCGGCTCCGCCTGATTTTACATCATCATTGCTGATGCCGCGCTGATTCTTTTTAATGGATTCTTTTAGCTTGCCAAAACGCCAGTTCAAACTTACATTAAATCGCCTGGAATAGTTTTCATTGTATGTATTTTGACGAAAATTACTGCCCTCAGTGGTGTTTTCATACGACCGCCATTTTTGGAATGGGTTACTCACATTGGCCGACAAGGTGAGCTTATCCTTGATCAGGTCCTTACCCACAGAAAATGAGGTATACACATTGGCTCTGGAGGTGCCTTGTAAAGTGATCCAGGAACTGTTGTATGAAAAGTTACCACCAATGCGCCATCCCGGTTCCAGTTTGTAGCTCAAGTAGCCGTACACATACCCCTGAACGCCATCATTCTTATAGTCGACACCGTTAACCAGTCCCTGTAACCAGATGTAGTTCATGTTACCACCCATGGTGAGGTTCAATGATTTTGTAAATGGATAATTGATGTTAAAGTTGGTGCCCAGCCTGCGGTCCTTGCCGGTATTTACAAATGTGGAGCGGGTGATTTTGGTGGCCTCATCATATACACTGATCTGCTGAACGGTGTTGTTCTCGAATGCATAGTTTAGCCCGACATTGATGCTGCCTTTCTTAAATCTGCTGTAGTTCAATTCAAAGCTGTTGCTTAAAACCGGCCTCAGGTCCGGGTTACCTGCAGATTCAAAGTTGGGGTTGGAGCGATCCACAAAGGGGTTCAGTTCCCAGATGCCCGGGCGCTGGATGCGTTGCGTATAGCCAAGGTTCAGGCTGCTCATGTCCTTGAACTTCCGGTTTACGGAAACGGATGGAATAACGTTGAGGAAGTTCTTGTTCAGGTTGGTGGCCTGCGAAACGAAATCTGCATTAATGGTTGTCAGCTCCACCCGTACACCGGCTTTAAATCCCCAGTTGGTTAAATTGTATTGGTAGGAGTTGTACACCCCATAGACATTCTGATGGTTTTCAAAGTCATTGCTCCTGGTCTCATCAACAATATATGATCCGTCTTCCGTCTCGTTCTGATATTCAAAGTTGCTGCTGTTCTTACGCAGGATGGCTTTGACACCACCTTCCAGGTTTAGCTTTTTGGTAAGTGGGTGCACATAGTCGGCCTGAATGGTTTGCTCACGCGTGGTCCCATCGTTAAACTGGTTGTAGTTTGGAAAGTCTTCGACCGGATAATTAAGGCGGTCTGAGATGCCCAGGTTTGAAAACTGGTTGTTGTTGAAATTGCTCAGTTTGTACGAGAAGGTGAGCAAGCGGGTTTTGTTGCTTTTAAAGCCAAGCTGGTAATTTAAGCTTACATCCGTTCCGCCCCATTGCTGATCGCCATCAGACATCAGCCGGTAGCGCTGAAGTGGTGTTGTTCCGCTCATCAGGTTGGAAAACTGATCACTGAGGTTGTGATCGGTGCTTCGGTTCATGGAGAATTCACCGGTGATGAGGTTAAGGGTGTCAATTTCAAAGCTCAGCTCTGTACTTACATAGTTAAAGTTGCTTTTATACGAACTGAATCCATCCTGATTGAGCATGGTCGGCTGCTCCCCTTCCGTAACCCTGCTGCTCCGGAAAACAGAAGAAGGATTTCTGTATTTGTTTATCCCGCCATAGGCGGAGATGCCCAGCTTACCTTCCTTTACGGTCAGCGACCCCGACCCACCCGGGCCGCCTGCAGGAAAAGAATGCCGGTAGTTCAGACTTCCGTTGTATCCGGCATCAATGTTTTTCTTGGTGATGATGTTGATCAAGCCCGACAGTCCTTCGCTGTCGTACTTCGCCGGAGGCGTAGTGATCACCTCAATCTTCTCTATGTTTGACGCGGGCATACTTTTAAAAACGTCTGAGGGATTACGGGCCACCAGCGAGGATGGTTTCCCATTGATGAGTATCTTGTAGTTTCCACTGCCTTTAAGCTTGATGTTATCTTCCCCATCTACGGAGAGCAAGGGGATCTTGCGCATCATGTCCAGCACGGTGCTGACCTTGCTTTCGGGATCCGCCTGCATGTCGTAGCTGATCCGGTCTATTTCCTGTCTGATGATTGGCCTGGTCGCCGTAACGTTTACTTCATCCAGTTTATTGGACTGGGAAGCGAGCATGATTTTACCAAGGTCGTAGACCTTGTTTTCGGTAACCTCCACTGCGATGGTTTTGGAGCCGAAGCCCATGGCCACGACAATAAGCGAATACTTACCCGGAGCCACTTTATTAAGTTGAAAAGAACCGTCTGCTTCAGTTAAGGTGGTTTTCACGGCAACGTCGCCTTTTTTGAGTGCCGCAGTGATGTAGTCCTGTCCCTTTTTAGAGGCAGAATCCAGGACCATTCCTTTGATGGTTGCAGATTCATTCTGTTGTGCAAACAGAAATGATGGAATAGCGAGAGCGAAGATGAAAAAAAGGGAAAGCGCTTTCATTGGAGGATTAAGGTTTAAGAGCGGATAAATAAGCTTGAACTAAGTATATAGTTACAAGTTTAATTAATTAAAGCGAAAACCCCCTGTTAAGAAATGTTAAATGCTTGTTATATAGGGTATAACGACATGAAAAGACGTAAAACTTCGGTTACACAAAGCTGCAGGATGAAACTTTTAATTAATTCGGGACCTCCGTTTTAATTAATTGTTGAAGTGCGTCATGGTGAGCCCGGGGCCAACGGTGACGAAGCTCTGAATGAGCTTAACGCTTTTGTCGATTAAGGCAGGGAGCTCCGGAAGTTCATCCTTGTCGAAAGTGGAAAGGACATAGTCGATTTGCCTTCCTTTGGAAAAGTTATCACTGATGCCAAAGCGGAGCCTTGGATAGTTCTGCCCGCCGCAGGTGGCTTCGATGCTCTTCAGGCCATTGTGGCCGGCACTGCTGCCTTTGAGCTTCAGGCGTAGTTTTCCAAGTGGAAGCGCAAGATCATCGACAATGACGAGGACATTTTCTATGGGGATCTTCAGCTCCTGCATCCAGTAGTTCACCGCTTTTCCGCTGAGGTTCATGAATGTGGTGGGCTTGATCACATGAAGCTTTTTTCCTTTGTAGGAAACTTCCGAATAATAGGCCAGGCGGCTGTTGCTGAACTGTCCGCCAAGTGCTGCCACCAGTTCATCTGCAATGTTGAAGCCGATGTTGTGACGGGTATCCTTATATTCCGGCCCGATATTGCCCAGGCCTACGATTAAGTATTTCATGTGCGGCAAATATAAGGGTTTAAGTTAAATCGCCTGTGCGAAAAAATAGGGCAAAAAAAAGCAGCGCTGAAATCAGCGCTGCTTTTATGATCTGGCAAAAGATTATTTCTTACCGGCAGCTTGCTCGGCTTGTTTTAATGCTCTTGACATCGTTACAGAAACGATAGTGTCCTCAGGCGTGTTTGTTACCACGTAGTCACCTTTTTGAAGGTCACGAACACGGAACAAATTACCAACTTCCAGTTTAGCAATACTTACTTCAACGGATTGAGGCATGTTTGCTGGTAAAGCTTTTACGCGAAGCTTGCGTAATTTCTGAACCAGTTTACCACCCATTTTAACACCTGGAGAAGTACCTACCAATTTGATCGGAATCTCCATTACGATTTCTTTCTCGTCGAATAACTGAAGAAAATCTACGTGAAGTAAAAGATCTGTAAGCGGGTGAAATTGTAATTCTTTAATGATGGCTTTAGATTTAGTACCATTAATGTGAATTTCTAAAAAGTTAGCTTCTGGAGTATAGATAGCTTCTTTCAAGTCAGTTGCCACAACAGCGAAGTGCTTTTGTTCTGTACCACCATACAATACTGCGGGAACTTTACCTTCATAGCGAAGCTCTTTAGCATCGCGTTTCCCTACGTTCTCTCTTGGAGAACCGCTAATTGCGATTGTTTTCATTCTTATTATATATTAATTGTTAAATATTAAACTTTAAACAGCTCCGAAATAGAACCGTGCTCATTCACATTGGCTATGGCTTTGGCAAAAAGCTCTGCTGTACTCAGCACCCTTATTTTATCACTTTGCTGACGCAAAGGAATGGTATCCGTAACAATCAGTTCTGTTAACACAGAATTTTCAACGGTTTCATGCGCTTTTCCGGAAAGTACAGGGTGGGTACACACTGCACGGACACTCTTGGCGCCTTTCTCCATGATCAGCCCTGCTGCTTTAGATAACGTGCCTGCAGTATCACAAATGTCATCAATTAACACTACATCCATTCCAACAACGTCTCCAATGATTGACATGGATTCGATTTCATTGGCACGCTTACGGCGCTTATCACAAATTACGACTTCCGCATTGAAGAACTTGGCGAAGGTACGGGCACGGTAAGAACCGCCCATATCCGGAGAAGCAATGATCAGATTATCGAGATTAAGACTTTTGATGTAAGGTACAAAGATGACAGAAGCATCAAGATGATCC
>JARKUW010000136.1 GCA_029851965.1 Bacteroidota bacterium
TATTTTGTGCAAACTCATTACCCATAAACAGCAATTTCGTTCCCGGTTGCGTAAACATATAGGTATACAGCACCCTTAAATTTGCGAATTTCTCCCATTCATTACCAGGCATTTTATAGATCATGGACGACTTACCATGTACCACTTCATCATGTGAAAATGGCAACATAAATCGCTCTGTAAAGGCGTAGGTGATAGAAAAAGTAAGTTTATGATGATGATGACTTCTATTTATCGGATCAAGCTTGAAATACTTTAGGGTGTCATTCATCCAGCCCATCATCCATTTCATGCCAAAACCAAGACCATTATCCGCAACGGGCCACGTTACACCGGGATAAGTACTACTCTCCTCTGCAATGGTTTGTACACCTTCAAAGTTGAGATATATGGCCTCGTTCATGTCCTGCAAAAACTGGATTGCACCAAGGTTTTCCGCCCCACCATGGATGTTTGTGCCCGCATCTTCTGCTTTCCTGGAAAAAGTATAGTACAGCATTGAAGCAACCGCATCCACACGCAGTCCATCGGCATGAAAGTGATCTATCCAGAACATCGCATTGCTGATCAGGAAGGAACGCACTTCGTTGCGATCGTAGTTGAAGATATATGATTTCCAATCCGGATGAAATCCCTTGCGCATATCTGCATGTTCATACAGGTGTGTGCCATCAAACTTGTAAAGTCCATGAGCATCACCAGGAAAATGCGAGGGTACCCAGTCCATAATCACAGCGATATTCGCTTTGTGCAGGGCGTCTATCAAATACATCAACTCCTCAGGTGTGCCATGCAAGGAACTTGCGGCATAATAACCAGTGATTTGATAGCCCCAAGAAGGAAAGTACGGATATTCCATTACGGGCATCACCTCTACGTGCGTAAAGCCCATTTCCAGCACATAATCGACCAAAGTATCTGCAACCTCCTTATAGGTCAGAATTCTCGAAGGCTCCGCAGGATCTCTCTTCCAGGATCCCAAATGCACTTCATACACCGAAATCGGCTGATCCAGCGCGTTCAACTTAGGCCGCTTCTTTAGCCAGCTTTTATCTTTCCACTTGTACTTGAGGTCCCAAACCACTGAAGCAGTTCCCGGTGGAAGCTCCCAACGTCTTGCAAACGGATCACCTTTCTCCAGCCAGAGACCCTCAAAGCTGTGAATGGCGTACTTGTATAAATCGCCATGACTTACGCTTGGGATAAAACCTTCCCAAATACCGGAAGCATCCCAGCGCTTGTAAAGTTGGTGACTGCTTTTATTCCACGCATTAAATTCACCTGTTACATTTACTTCCTTGGCATTCGGTGCCCATACGGCGAAGTAGGTCCCACTTATCCCATTTAACGTTAGCACATGGGATCCAAGCTTCTCATAAAGGCGAAAGTGTTTACCCGATATGAACAGGGATACATCAAAATCTGTGAGTAAGCTGTGGAACCAGACCTTTTTGTCTCCATCTCGAGCGCTTGCAGGGAACTTATTTGAAGAAGCTTTTTTGATTTCTGAACTGTCCATTATGTGTAGATTATAAGTTCCGGTATTACATCCAAAGAAAGTGTAAAATCCCTAAAACTTACCTAAAGATCAACATTAAATCGGCACAGATGGTTTTTGTCTAATAATTAAAAGCAAAAGAGCCCGGAACAAGTTCCAGGCTCTTTAATACCACAAACGAATTGTTACGGGTTAAAAGTAATTGAGGTATAATACATTGCGCCAACCATTGGGTTTCCAAAAGAAGTGCTATAATATTTATTAAGTAGGTTTGAACCACCGAATTTAAGCGTAGAATTTATCGACGGCACTTTCAGGCTGATCTGTCCATCCAGGGTTCCAAATGCAGGCACGTCGCCGGAGCCGAAAGTTGAATTCCAGGTGAACTTTTCTTGCCATCTGTATTGCAGATTGAAGCCCACGTTCTTCACGATCTCCCGATTTCCAAATCCGAAATTATACCTGACCTCAGGGGTATTAAAAGTATTGATGAAGTTTGTCGGTATATCGCTGATCTTGTTGTAAGAAACATTTCCACTAAGGTTGTACTTACCGAACACATAATCCAGTCCGAAGGCACCACCGTAAGTTTTTACGTCATCTGTTAAGTTTACAGGAACATTAAATTTAACTGCTGTCGCCAAAGGATTCTGGTATATCTCTACAGCACTGATGAAATCACTGTAAATGCTGTAATAGCCATACATATCGATCAGTAATTTAGATCCAAGAAGCCCTTTATAGCCCAACTCATAGGATTGTACACTTTCCGGACGAACGCCGCGTGCATCGAAAGTATAGGTTTGAAGCACTGCAGGATTAGGTGCTCCCGAAGCAGCTGAAGCTAAAAACGCGCGGTAACTGTCTGATGTAACTGCAGGATTGGTAACCAGTCCATACTTGCTCAGCAACTCAGGCAAGCCCCCGATCAAACGTGTCGCGCCTCCGCCTACGGCAAGGTCAATATACTGGTCCTGTGTAGTAGGATTCCGGTAGCCGGTCTGATAGGAAGCACGAATGTTGTTGTTCGGCGCTACAGTTAACACACCGGTAACCCTTGGTGTAAAACGGCCTTCAAAGTTCTGACTCTTATCATAACGTCCTGCAAAAGTCAGCTTTAGCTTATCATTGAACATCCGCTTACCAATCTGTCCAAATGCACCATATTCTTCAATCGTGATATCACGTGTGGCATCGTCGAAGATGGTTCCATCCGAGTGCAGGAAGTAATTTCTGTAAGAAGCACCCACTTGAAACTCCACCACGTTATTAAATAGATTGGAGAAGTTGTACATACCCTCATAATGGTATAAGTTGGTTTTGTCATTAAACTTAGCACCATTTTGCGGCCCGATCGAACGTTGCGTAATGGCGATTTTCGCACTTTCGAACCCTGGCGTACCAGGAATTAATCGACCCGCATCCGCTTGTGACCGTGCAAATTGTTGTGCCGCAGCATCTGGCTGTCCCGCCGCAACTGCACCAATGTAATTGCCAATATATTGCGGGAACCACGTTGTTGATGGTTTCCACGCTTCATTGATAAACGTTCCAAGAATGGTAGCGTTGTAGGCGTCGCCTGATCTTTCCTGCGTGGTATAAGCACGTAAAAAGAAGTCAGATCCTTTAAGCTCCAGCTTGAACTGCCCGATAGAAAAGTTCCGGAGTGAATAGCGGTCAGTACCGGTGTACACCGAGGTTCCTGTTCCCCAATTCACCTGCCCGATTGCTTCTAGCTTATCGTTAAATCTATAGTGCAAGGAAGTTGTCGTCTTCAAAGACTTGGTGTCATAATCTACCAGGTCCTGTTCCGCATACCCTGTTCTGGATACCGCCTGATTTGGAATCAAATTGTTCCCCAAACCAACATAGAACGGCAAATAGTTCTGAACCGCTGGACGTAATGCCGCCGGTAGCCCCGCGATAAATCTCGCCTGATCCGCTGGCGTCGCTCTTGGTGTCAATTGCTGATCCATTAAGTTCTTTATGTTCAGCGTACCACCTGTTGCTTGCAAGATACCCGCGATCGTCTGATTTTGAACACTCTGCGCCACGTTGATCATGTTCTGACTGATCTCATCACCATAAATGTTAACCCCGTCATAATTCGGGTCCGTGTTCCGGTCACCACCCTTCAGTTGCCTTGCGGTTCTGTCGAAGTTCCGGGTATCAGTGGCACCCCAGTCCTTAGCCTGCAGAAAAGAAAAAGTGGTCTTAATACCAAATTTGTTGTTCCAGGCTTTTGCCAGACGCACATCCATCTGATTAAACTGCTGTGTGCCGGTATTATCATCATTCACATGGTTGATACCTGTTTTAAACGCAAAACTTGCACCCTGATAATCATACGGGTTCTTTGAAGTCATCAATAAAGTACCATTGATACCACCTGCGCCATACAATGCAGAAGCCGCACCAGGCAAAAGTTCCACATTATCCACGTCCAGCTCGGAAAGGCCCACGATGTTACCAACACTAAAGTTCAGCCCCGGAGCCTGGTTGTCCATCCCGTCAACGAACTGGTTGAACCTCGTATTACCGTTGGAATTGAAACCTCTGGTGTTCATGGATTTGAAAGTCAAACTTTGTGCACTCATCTCCACCCCTTTCAGGTTCGCAAGTGCATCATAGAATGTAGGCGCTGGTAAATCCCGTACTGATGCCGCACTGATGCGCTCAATGGAAACAGGAGACTCCAAAATGCGTTCCGGTGTTCTTGAAGCGGAGATGACAACTTCCTGTCCAAGGAAGGTCGACTCCTCCAGTTCAACGCTCAGGTTTGTTGCTGCGCCGTTTACCTGGCGCTCCACCGTACCATAACCTACGTAGGAAAACACCAATGTAGCGGATGCGCTACTGGTCGTAAGTGAAAACTGGCCATTCTGATTTGATGCTGTGCCGGTCGTTGTGCCCTTTACGTTGATGCTAACGCCGGCAAGAGGTGCCCGGGTAGACTTGTCTGTTACCGTACCGCTTATAACAATGTTCTGGGCCTTCGCAAGCATAGCTGTGCCAAGGACCATCATAAGCATACAGAGTGCTCTGGTAAGTTTCTTCGTCATACAATAAGTTTATTTGGTTTGTGTACTTAAATATAAAAAACTTTTACTCAAAACAAATAAATTTCCAAACGGATAACCGCCTGTATAACTGCACTAAAAGCTGATGTGAAGCAGAAATATTAGCATTTATGGTTCAAGAATCACCATCCATTCGCCTTTCGGCGAACAATGATTTAATTTTCAGGAAATATAATCGGGTTGCACTTTGTAATCTACAGTCATTATTATAAATTGGCCTGGACCAAGTATTCCCATCATTTTATCAGCTTAATGATTCAGCAAATGAACAAAGTTAAAGCGTTTCTCTGCCTAGCGGTACCTGTTTTATTGATTTACGGCTTCAACACCAAATTCGGAGATCTCCCACCCATTCTTAAATTCCTCAACCCTTACGACGGATTCTGGCAAAATGCAGAAAGCATCAAGATAAAGCCTGAGCAGAAAATCGTCTTGAAGAATACCAATGCAGATGTTGAGATCATCTTCGATGATCGCATGATTCCACACGTTTTCGCCAGTAACGACTATGACCTGTATTATGCTCAGGGGTACGTCACCGCAATGCACCGTCTTTGGCAAATGGATTTTCAAACCCGGTACGCTGCTGGTCGTTTGTCAGAAGTAGTGGGCAAGAAAGCCATAGAACTTGACCGCTACCAGCGCCGCTTGGGTATGGTCTATGGTGCAGAAAACTCCCTTAGCGGGATGATGGAAAATCCTACATCCAAAAAGATGGTACTCGCATATACGGCGGGTATCAATGCCTACATTCACAGCCTTAGCCAGAAAGACTTACCCATTGAATATAAGATCCTCGACTTTAAACCTGAAGATTGGACACCCCTGAAATGCGCTTTGTTATTAAAGCAAATGTCAGCGGTACTGGCTATGGGTTCAGACGAGTTCTATATGACCAACATTCTGAACAAGTTCGGTCCGGATGTTACCGCGAACCTGTTCCCGGACTACCCATTTAAAGAAGATCCTATTATACCTAAAGGTACGACCTGGGATTTCGAACCGCTACCGGTGCCGCTGCCTCCTGGAACCTTCAATCAAATGGCAAACAGCAGCATCAAAACCACCCGTCGCGTGGAGGGCATCGGCAGCAACAACTGGGCAGTGTCCGGCGAAAAGACGCAAAGTGGTAAACCCATTCTCGCAAACGACCCGCATTTAAACCTTACGCTGCCTTCCATCTGGTACCAGATCCAACTTCATGCCCCAGGTGTGAATGTCTACGGCGTCTCTCTTCCTGGTGCCCCAGGTGTGATCATCGGCTTTAATCAGCGCATCGCATGGGGGGTAACAAATGTTGCTGCCGATATACTTGATTATTATCAAATCAAGTTCAAGGATGATAGCCATAAACAATACTGGTACAACAATGGCTGGAAAAATACCAGCAGCCGGGTCGAAAAGATTCAAATCAGAGGTGAACAAACCTTAGCAGATACCGTCGTTTACACGCACCATGGGCCGGTTGTATACTTTCAAAAACCAGATCTAAGTCTTGCCAAGCCCGTGCCAGTAGGTAACGCATTGCGCTGGATCGCACATGATCAGTCGAACGAACTGATGACCTTTTATCGTCTGAACCGTGGCGCAAACTATGCGGACTACCGTAAGGCACTAACCTTCTACACGGCACCTGCACAGAACTTCATATTCGCTTCTGCAGATGATGACATAGCAATTACTGCCAATGGCAAATTCCCTTTGAAGTATAAAAACCAGGGTAAGTTCATTCTCGACGGCAGTGACCAAAAGAACGACTGGCAAGGCTGGATTCCTGCAGCACAAAATCCAGCGGTCAAAAACCCACCTCGACATTTTGTAAGCTCCGCAAATCAATCGTCAACCGATCCGAGTTATCCTTATTACATCAACTGGGAATTCGCACCCTATGAACGTGGAAAGCGAATTAATGATAAACTCAGCATGATGAAGAACATCACTGCAGATAGCATGCGCGTTATGCAAAGTGATGCTTACGGTGTTTTTCCGGAAAATGTGCTGCCAACGTTGTTGCCGCTACTCGACCGCGGTAATTTAAACGCCACCCAAAAAGAAGCCTTCCAAACGGTTCAAAAGTGGAACTACCATTATAACGCAACTGAAATTGCACCAGGGATCTTCGATCTGTGGATGGATCAGCTCAATAAGTTAATCTGGGATGATGAATTCGAAGTTGACAAAGTGCCGATGCGTAAGCCTTCCAGAGATCGTACCGTGCAGATGATTACCAAAGAACCAGATGCTAAATGGTTCGATAACGTAAACACACCGGAGCAGGAAACCTTGAAAGCACTTGCCAACGCTTCTTTTAAGTTCGCTTGCGACAGTCTGGAGCGTAAGTTTGGTGTTATCGGAAAACATTGGTCCTGGGCAAATGTAAAACGTAGCCATGTGCCCCACCTTGCAGCAATCCCGGGCTTCGGCTCAAAAACCCTGATGATTGGCGGATCCAAGAGCACCATCAATGCCCTTAGCGAATCCAATGGCCCATCTTGGCGCATGGTTGTAGAACTTGGAGACACCCCAAAAGGGCATGGTGTATTCCCAGGAGGGCAATCTGGCAATCCTGGAAGTCCTTTTTACGACAATATGATTAACACCTGGGCCGAAGGCAAGCTCTACGATCTCTTTCTGCTGAAAACCGTTAATGATGCTTCAGTAAAACCACTCACCCGATTAAAAATCTCGAAAAAATAATATGGTCTTCTTAATTATTCTAATCGTTTCGCTCCTGTTGCAATTTTTTCTTCCCTGGTGGATTATCGTCATCGTGGCCTTCCTCACCTGCGCCATTCTTGGGAAAACAGCTAAAATCGCCCTATGGGCACCATTCTTCGCGATCTTAATACTCTGGACTGGGATGGCCTTGTTTAAAAGCATCCCAAATGATCATCTGCTTGCAAAACGCGTCGCAGAGATGCTTGGCGTTAACAGCTGGCCTTTGGTGTTGCTGATCTCCGCTATGCTTGGTGCATTTGTCGCTGCAGTGAGTGGATTTTGTGGCTACCAATTCCGTAAAGCCATGATCAAGCCCAAAACCAATACGCAAACTGCATAATCTTCTGTATTTTTGTGCCGTGGAGAACATAGAAGAACGCATTTTCAACATCAGCACGCCGGAAGCATTTGAAGATACCGCATTGAGGGTTTTTAAACATCAGGCGGCGAATTGCCAGGTTTACAACCTTTATTTACATCACCTTAAAGTAGATCCTGCTGCTGTGACGCAAGTGTCGCAAATACCATATTTACCAATCGCATTCTTTAAAAGTCACGAAGTAAAAAGCAGCACAGCCAGTACCGAGATGACCTTCTTTAGCTCTGGAACAACAGGACAAATCCAGAGCCGGCACTTAGTGACAGATCTTAAGGTATACGAAGAAAGCTTCGGTCGCGCTTTTGAGATGTTCTACGGCAAACCAGAAGATGCCTGCGTCCTGGCACTGCTCCCCTCTTATCAGGAACGGGAGGGCTCATCTTTAATCTACATGGTAGATGCATTAATCGCCCAAAGTAAACATCCGAAAAGTGGCTATTTCCTGCATAACAATCAGGCACTATACGAAACTCTGCTACAGCTAAAATCCCATGGGCAACGCACCATACTCATCGGTGTCACCTATGCCTTGCTGGATTTCATTGAAGAATTCAATTTGGATTTTCCAGCGTTGATCATCATGGAAACAGGTGGTATGAAAGGAAAACGTAAGGAGATGGTGCGTGAAGAGCTTCATGAGTTACTTACCGTAGGCTTCGGTGTTCCGGCCATCCATAGCGAATACGGAATGACAGAACTCCTGTCTCAAGC
>JARKUW010000151.1 GCA_029851965.1 Bacteroidota bacterium
CTCGGTGGCGGAGAATTGGAAAACCCGAAAGGGCTAACTACTCCTTGAAGGTTCGACTCCTTCCCCAACAGCAGTTTTATGAATATTGAGTTAGTTAATAAAGCGGCCCCGGATAGGGTCGCGTTTAAACTTTATACACCAATCAACTTCCTGCGCCGTTTGTATTGGTTCTTACCCAGTTGGCTTCTTTCTATTCCCTGCTCAGTGTATCTGCTATTATCGTTATGTCTTTATATATAGGTAAGCAGTATCCGCTAAGCTTACTGTACTTCAGTTCTTTTCGTCATCTTTCGTAAATGTTTTTGCGTAATTATTTTCTTACTTCACACAAATTCCGGCGTTTCATTTCCAAAAGTTCAACTATGTGCCATAAATTAAATACTTTTCATCACTTTTTCTGTTAATAGGTAAGAATTATTTATGTTTGACGTAAAATTAGCATTATGGGTATTTACGAAATATTGAAAGACGCACACTCCGGCTGGCGTTATGTTGTTATTCTGATGTTGCTTGTTGCATTCATCAATGCTTTGTCTGGATACATCGGCAAAAAACAGTATACGGAAGGCAACAGAAAGCTGAATGTATTTGCGCTGATCAGTACGCACATTCAGTTTCTTCTTGGCTTGTTGTTGTATTTTATGAACGATTGGTATAAAGCAGATTCTTCTGTAGCGATCGGCAGGTACTGGAAGATGGAACATATTGGCATGATGATTTTTGCCGTGATTTTAGTAACTGTTGGAAACGCACGTTCGAAAAGGCCGGGGAGCGACCTGGTGAAACACCGGACGATCTTTTTATATTTCGGCCTTGCACTGCTTGTCATTACTGCAGCAATTCTGATGATGGTGAAAGCAGACCCTTCACGTCCTTTATTTGGAATTTCATAAGATTTCGATCAATTAATTTCCATTTCTTAGATTTATTTATATTTTTGCTTTCGTGATCAAAAACTTACATAGCTGGCAATGGCGTAGTAATTCTGAAAAGAGTTTCGTCGCAGCCCTGTGTACCTTATAGTTTACAAAACCTAAACCTTAAAATCTACATGAACCCGACGTAACTTACGTCGGGTTTTTTGTTGTTTAAAAAATAGCTACGCATGAAGACATACAGCCTAAAGACATCGTTTAAAAAGAAGCTGGCCGATACAGCCACTCCGGTAAGTATATACCTGAGGTTAAGGGATGTATTTCCAAATACCATTTTGCTGGAGAGCTCCGACTACCATAGCCGGGAGAATTCGGTAAGTTACGTGTGTGCCGATCCGGTTGCAGGTATCACGCTGGATAAAAATGTACTTTCCACCTACTTTCCTGACGGTTCAAGCGAGAACAAAACCTCTTTTAACCTCACAGAGGAAATTCAGTCGTTTAAATCGGCATTTATTACCGACCCGCTTCCAGACAAGCGGTACATTTCGAATGGTTTATTTGGGTATTTCTCCTGGAATGTCATTCCTCATTTCGAAGACATTACTTTTCAGGCAGAAACGCCGGCAGGGCAGGAAATCCCAGTTATGCAGTACCACATCTACCGGTATATCATCGCGGTAGATCACTTTAGAAATCAGGTGACGATTTTCAAGAATACGTTCAACGGAGATCAGGATGAAGACCTGGAGAAGCTGGAGTACATCATTCAGAATAAAAACTTTCCGGAATATAAATTCGATACAAAAGGGGCTGAAGAATCTAATTTAACCGATGAGGAGTTCATTGCCATGGTGGAAAAACTGAAAACGCATATTCTTCGGGGAGATGTGTTCCAGATTGTTCCTTCAAGAGCATTTAGTCAGGGATTCACCGGCGATGAGTTCAATGTATACCGTTGCCTGCGCTCCATAAATCCTTCCCCATACCTGTTTTATTTTGACTACGGCAATTTCAAGCTTTTTGGCTCTTCACCGGAAGCACAGATCACCATCTCAAATAATACCGCGAACATCTATCCGATTGCCGGCACCTTTAAACGGACGGGGAATGATGAAGAGGATGCACTGCTGGCCAAACAGCTGGAAGAAGATCCAAAGGAAAGTGCTGAACACGTGATGCTGGTGGACCTGGCCAGGAATGACCTGAGCCGCCACTGCAAGCAGGTTGAGGTGAAATCGTTCAAGGAAGTTCAATACTATTCGCACCTGATCCACCTGGTTTCCAAGGTTACGGGAACCATCCAGGATGGTGGTTCTGCGATTAAGGTTGTCGCCGATACCTACCCGGCAGGAACACTAAGCGGTGCGCCCAAGTATAAGGCCATGCAGCTGATCGACAAATATGAGGGGCTGGCTCGGAATTTTTATGCCGGCGCAATTGGTTATATGGGCTTTAACGAAGAATTCAACCATGCCATTATGATCCGGACATTCATGGCGAAGAACAATCAACTTTATTATCGCGCCGGTGCGGGGATTGTGGCTGACTCTGTTCCGCAGAATGAGTTAAATGAAGTGAACAACAAGATCGCTGCCTTGCGTAAAGCATTGGATATGGCAAAAGAAATTTAAGATTTACAGACATGCAAAAGAAAGTACTGATAATAGATAACTACGATTCCTTTACGTACAACCTGGTTCATTTGATAAATGAAGTCGGACAGGAAGCAGAGGTTTGGAGAAATGACAAGTTTGAGATGGCCGATGTGGATCAGTTCGACAAGATCCTGTTGTCGCCCGGCCCGGGGATTCCCGAGGAAGCAGGCGCTTTGCTGGAACTCATTAGAACCTATGCGCCAACGAAGAGCATCTTCGGTGTTTGCCTGGGGCAGCAAGCGATTGCGGAGGCTTTTGGTGGTTCCTTACTGAACCTTGGCCGGCCTATGCATGGTATTGCAACACCGATTTCCATCACGGACCCGGAGGAGCTCTTATTTAAAGCATGTCCGGCGAACTTCCGTGTCGGCAGGTATCATTCCTGGGTAGTATCCAGTGAAAACCTTCCATCTTGCATAAAAGTGACCGCTTCGGACGAGACGCAGCAGATTATGGCCTTAAGGCATGTAGATTTCGACGTCCGTGGGGTGCAATTCCACCCGGAGAGTGTATTGACAGAACATGGTAGACAAATGATGAAAAACTGGTTGGAGGCTTAACATGAATATATTAGACAGGATTGTACTGCGTAAGAAAGAAGAGGTAATTGAGGCGAAGGCGAAAACCGCTATTGCGGATCTGGAAGCCAGCAATCATTTTGGACGCCAAACACATGCTTTTAAGACCTTTTTGCTGGATCCCAGCAGAACGGGGATCATAGCAGAATTTAAAAGGCGGTCGCCCTCGAAAGGAATTATAAACGGTGCGGCAACCGTAACGGAGGTGACTACCGGGTATGCTGCTGCAGGAGCATCTGCGTTGTCCATCCTCACAGATGCCGACTTTTTTGGCGGGCATACCCGTGACCTGCAGACCGGGCGGGCGGCAAATGAGATCCCGATCTTGCGGAAAGACTTCATGATCGATGAGTATCAGATCCTGGAAGCAAAGGCGATGGGTGCGGATATCATTTTGCTTATCGCGGCAATTCTAACTCCGGCACAGATCAGGGCGTTTGCAGCACTGGCAAAAAGCATCGGCCTGAATGTACTTCTGGAAGTACACAATCTGGAAGAACTGGAGCGGAGCATCGATTCCAATGTAGATGCAATAGGTGTAAACAACCGTAACCTTGCGGATTTTACGGTAAATATTCAAACCTCCTTCGATCTGGTGAACAAGATTCCGGCGGAGTTCCTGAAGATCTCGGAAAGTGCGATAAGCAATCCTGCAACCATTCTGGAACTTAAACAAGCCGGTTTTAACGGGTTCCTGATCGGTGAGAATTTCATGAAGACTGCAGCTCCTGCAGAAGCAATGAAGCATTTTGTCAGTGAATTGATCTCGGTATAACTTTTGTATCTTTGTACTTTACATGGGAAAACAAAAAACGTATGATACAGCGCTAAAGCAAGAACGGGCTGTTCTTGTAGGCGTCATTAGACCGGGAGAAAAAGCAGAGGAAACCAAAGAATACCTGGAGGAACTTGCATTTCTTGTGGATACTGCAGGCGGGAAAGTAGAGCATGTTTTTACGCAAAAGATGCTGAAGCCTGACCGGGCCACCTTTGTAGGCACCGGTAAACTGGAAGAGATCAAAGGCTATATCCTTTCGGAAGAGATCGATATGGTGGTATTTGACGATGAACTATCGCCATCGCAGCTCCGTAACATCGAACGTGAATTACAGATTAAAGTGCTGGACAGGAGTAACCTGATCCTGGATATCTTCGCCGGCCGGGCCCAAACGGCACAGGCTAAGACCCAGGTTGAACTTGCACAGCTTCAATATTTGCTGCCCCGGTTAACCCGTTTATGGACCCACCTGGAACGTCAGAAGGGTGGTATCGGTATGCGTGGTCCGGGTGAGAGTCAGATTGAGAGTGACCGGAGGATGATCCTGGAGAAGATCTCCTTGCTGAAAAGCCGTTTGAAACTTATCGATAAGCAGAATGAAACACAAAGGAAGAACCGCGTGGAGCTGATCCGTGTAGCCCTGGTGGGTTATACCAACGTCGGAAAATCCACCATCATGAACATGCTTTCAAAATCTGAGGTCTTTGCCGAGAATAAGCTGTTTGCGACGCTGGATACGACCGTGCGTAAAGTGGTCATTGACAACCTGCCTTTCTTATTGTCTGACACCGTTGGGTTTATCCGTAAGCTTCCCCATCACCTGGTGGAATGTTTCAAATCTACGCTCGATGAAGTGCGTGAGGCTGATATTTTAATCCACGTTGTGGACGTCTCTCACCCAAACTTTGAAGATCAGATCAATGTGGTTAATGAGACCTTAAAGGACCTCGGTGCCAGGGAAAAACAAACCATTGTGGTGTTCAACAAGATCGATGCCTACGTGAGTCCGGAAGCACCGGAGATGCACGAGGAAGAGAAGGTAACACTTACGCTGGAAGATTTCAAGAAAACCTGGATGGCACAGCACAATGCGCCGGCCCTTTTTATCTCTGCCCTGAACAAAGAAAATTTAGAAGAATTCAAACAGTTGTTGTACGATAAGGTGCTGGCAATGCATACCCAGCGTTATCCTTACGATAAGCTGCTATATTAATTAGAACATAACCCATTATCATGGAAAGTAAACGTCAACAGAAATTTGCAGGTCTTTTACAAGAAGAGCTTGCAGCTGTTTTCCAGAAAGAAGGTGCTGCTTATCTGCCCAATACACTGGTTACCATTACTAAGGTCCGGGTGTCTCCCGACCTCGCTGTTGCCAAAGTATATCTGAGCTTTTTAAATACCGACAATACCACGCTCTCCGTAAATACGGTTAATTCCCACGCCGGAGAAATCCGGTATAAGCTGGGCTCCCGTATCCGCCACCAGGCCCGGGTTGTTCCGACACTTACTTTCTTTGTAGACGATACCAACCAGTACTCGGCGCATATGGACAAGATCTTCGATAAACTTGCCAGGGAGCGGAAGGAAACTGAAAATACAGCGGATGACGCCGATTCAGAGAATTGAGGACTATCTAAATGCTGGGGACATCAGCATATATCCGGTCGTGGATTTTGATCCGGCAACGGATCTGGTTTATCCTTTTAACCTGACCAGCAGCAATACAGAGCTGCTTCCTGAAATTCTAGATGACACAACGGTTTTTAGTAAATGGGTGACAGATAAGCTTGCCGAACACCAGTGTAAATATGCTGTTGGTGGATACGATGAGCACCGCACCATTTACTCGAGAAGTACACACTTTAGTGGAGATGCAGAGCCGCGCCGTTTACATCTTGGCGTAGACATCTGGGGTATTGCGGGCACGCCGGTCTATAATTTTCACGATGCCGTCGTGCATGGCTTTGGCTTCAATGATCACTTCGGTGATTATGGCAGTACCATTATCCTGAAGTACGAGGTAAAAGATCTGGTGTTTTATGGTTTGTATGGGCACTTAAATCTGGCCGCACTGGAGGGATTAACCCCTGGGCAGGCGATTCCAGGCGGGGCACATTTCGCAGACTTTGGCAGGGCAGAAGAGAACGGGTACTGGCCGCCGCACCTGCATTTTCAACTCATCTTTGATATGGAAGGGATGACCAGCGATTATCCGGGCGTATGTAAATACTCGGAGCGGGAACGCTATTTGCGCAATTGTCCAGATCCGGATATCATCCTTAAGCATACTTTTAAGTCTTAAAAAGGGTTTCTATGCGGCTGACCTTTAAACTTTTTGCACTACTGGATCTGATCAGCATACTGTTCTTATCGACACAGTTGTGGACGGTGATGACCCACCTTCATGATGTAAAAACAGATACTTTTTCCATTGTAAAGGTGTGCTTAACCGTACTGATGTTTGTTTCTTTGTTTGCAACAGCTGCAGGGCAGTACCGCTTTCAGAAGTATGGACTGGTTGTGTACTACATCCAATTTCCTTTCCGGCTTTTTCTGCTGGTGTTTTCTATTGGCTTTATCACGTTACTTCCCGAAGTGTTGTCTCTGGGGGATGAATTCTTCAGCTGGTTGTTTCGCATATGTGTAATGGCAGAGTTCTTCCGACTCTACTATTCCATTCTTGCGTATAAGAAGTTTATTGTGGTGCAACGATAATATTGATCGCATCGGTGAGGATGTGCGCATTGATGGTGTTCACCTTTCCGATATATTCGCCGTCGACCTGAAAGTGGGTCTTGTGCCTGGAGTTGATGATCAGGCTTTCCGTTTTAAACAGCTCTATCTTTTCCGGGTTAAAGGGGATGTTGGTGAACCTGATCTTCAGGATTTCCAGAACGGAATACTTTTTAACCAGGATAACCTCAAATACGCTGTCGTCCAGCAGACCTTCCGGGTTAATCTTTACGCCGGTACCGTACATGGTCGCATTGGCGATCACCACCATTGCAGCCTCTGAGCGTATCCTTTTCCCATCGATCTTAAAGCTGACTTCCATCTTGTGGTGATGCCAGAGCGCATGCCAGGCGGCTTTGGCATAGGCCCACATGCCCCGCTGTGGAAGATC
>JARKUW010000155.1 GCA_029851965.1 Bacteroidota bacterium
ATTGCATGGTTCAATCAATCTCTGAAAAATTTACCAAATTCAAGACCAATCTTAATCTTAAGCGAACGATCAATCTCGTTTGGAATGCCGCAAGAGGCTGGTTAATACTTTCTGTATTGATGATTGTAGTTGAGACGATCTCATTTCTTGGTTCCTTATATGCCTTGAAGATCTTAATTGACGAAATCGCCCATATTGATCTAAATGACAAACATTCAGGGGAAACAATTTTAAAGTATGTGGCTCTTGCCGGGGTGCTTGCCGTTATATATGCAATTGCCAGGTCGATATCCACCTATGTTACAGAAGTTCAGGCGACGAAAATCGCGAACTTCATGGATGAAAAAATCCACGCTACCGCCGTTGAAATGGATCTCTCATTTTATGAGAGCCCCGATTATTTCGACATTTTACAACGCGCTAAGGATGCCGGGGCTGACCGGCCCAATCTTGTAATCACTACAATGGTGGAGATTGCGAAAAACACGCTAAATCTTTGTGCCGTCGGGTCAATGTTTATTTCCATAAACATATTCCTTTTACCTTTGCTGGTAATTTTTGTATTGCCCACACTGTTTGTTCGAATACACTTTTCCAATAAGCAAAATAGCTGGCGTATCAAACACACCTCGCTCGAACGTAAATCTGCCTATTTAAGTACCCTGATCACATCAGATGCTTCCGCAAAGGAGATCCGAGTCTTCAATCTGGGTAACTACTTTAAAAGTCTTTACCAGACACTAAGACTAGAGGTATATACGGTAAAATTGGGAATAAGCTACAAGCGAACGCTAAGCGAGTTGATAACCACTTCAATTGCGAGCATTGGCTTTTTCACGTGCATAGGCTATATCGCGATGGGCAGTATAAAGGGAACGAACACGGTTGGAGACATTGTATTGTTTCTGGTTATCTTCCCACAATCCTTTACCTTAATGCAGAACATCTCTGGTGGCATATCAATTTTGTATGGCAACAGCATTTACATCAATAGCATCTATGAGCTATTCGACCTGAAGAAATCTTCTGTCCGAAAATCTGAATGCAAAGCCATACCGAGCGATCGAGCTCTCGATCTGGAACTTAAAGATGTGAGTTTTACCTATCCGCATGCGAGCAAGGCTACCCTGAAGAAGTTAAACTTGAAAATACCGTCGGGTAAAATTATCGCCGTCGTAGGCTTGAATGGCGCTGGCAAATCCACCTTAATAAAATTACTTTGTAAATTATACGAACCAAACTCTGGCAGTTTGACCTTAGGAAATACGGACATCCGTGAATTTAGTGTTGCTGATTACCGGAAGCAGGTAAGTCCGGTCTTTCAGGACTTCTCCCGTTATAATTTCTCAGCTGGGGACAACATCAGATTCGGCGACCTTACAAACGAAGATTCAGTACAGGACATTGTCAAGGCCGCTAAAAATTCCGGTGCACACACCTATATTGAAAAGTTTCCAAATGGTTACGACACCATCATGGGAAGGTTGTTCGAAGACGGACATGAGGTTAGTATAGGTCAATGGCAAAAGTTAGCCATAGCGAGAGCCTTCTATAGTCAGGCGCGGTTCTTAATATTCGATGAAGCAACGAGTGCTTTGGATGCCCTCGCTGAACAAGAACTTTTTGATTCGTTTCGTCAGCATATTGGCAGTCGGGCAGCCTTGATCGTCAGCCATCGCCATTCTGCTGTTAAGCATGCGGACTACATCTATGTACTTTCGGGCGGTGAGATTTTGCAGCAAGGAACTGATGAAGAGTTGCTGAATATGCCTGGTGATTACGCGAAATTGTTTAAACAAACCTCAGAAATTTAATTGTGAAAGGAAAAAAGCTTGCAATAGTTACTTGTTGTTTGGATGATTGGGGAGGTAGTGAGGAGTTATGGGCCCGGAGCCTTGACTGCTTTGATGCGGAAGATATTGCTTCAGTGACGATCTACAAAAACAAAATAAACAGGCTTCACCCAGAATTTGTTCGGCTGCAAAATAGGAACGTTGTGCTGAAGGAACTTGATCCTGATTTTAGTTTGTATAAGAAGATCGAGGGAAAAGTTAACGATACATTATTGCGTTTAGGAGATAAAGCCGGGATCGTGAAGTACCAGTGGAACAAGCCCGTAGGAAGACTATATGAACATTTGTGTTCAGACTGGCCTGATTTGGTTTTAGTGTCTCAAGGCATAAATTTCGATGGACTTGCATTTGCAAATCAATGTTTGAAGCTGAAAATCCCTTACATTATCGTCTCGCACAAAGCAGTTGATTTTTACTGGCCACAGGCAGGAGATCGAGCTTACATGCAGGAAACACTTTTAAAAGCAAGAAAATGTTTTTTTGTATCTGAACATAACCGGCGGTTAACGGAAGAGCAATTTGGTATACGGTTGGAAAACAGTGAGATTGTTTATAACCCAGTAAAAACAGCGGTTGCCCCTTTGCCCTATCCGGCCGACCTTCAGGAATACCGTCTAGCTTGCGTGGGGCGGCTGTTTGTGATTGATAAGGGGCAGGATATTTTGATACGGGTTTTGGCGAAGCCAAAGTGGAAAGCTCGCAAACTGATTGTCTCGTTTTTCGGGACTGGACCGGATAGAGATGGTTTAATTGAGATGGCAAAGATGCTTGGCGTAGAGAACGTTTGCTTTCCCGGACATTCAGCGGATTTAAACGATATATGGTCCAATCACCACGCCTCAATCTTACCATCAAGAAGTGAGGGCTTGCCCTTGACACTTATAGAAGCAATGTCACTTGGCAGGATGGCGATTGCAACAAACGCCGGCGGCAACAATGAAATAATTCAGCATGGCGTAACCGGTTTCATAGCTGAGCCGACGGAGAATAACTTAGATGAGGTTATGGAACTAGCCTGGAATCAACGCACATCATGGGAAGCTATGGGCCTAAAAGCAGCAGAACATATACAAAAAACGATTCCGAATCGTCCCGAACAAACATTTGGTAACTTTATATTAAATACTCTACATGAGCGATAATCCTTTAGTCTCTGTAATTATTCCGACGTATAACAGAGCCGGAAAATTAAAATCAGCAATTGAAAGCGTCTTATCGCAAACGTATAAGAACATTCAGCTTATTGTGATTGACGATGGTTCAGAGGATCATACGTCTATGCTTATGGAATCTTACCCTCAGGCCGAATATGTTATTCAGAAACATGCAGGTCAAGCCGCTGCGCGAAACAATGGATTAAGGTGTGCAAGCGGATCAATTATTGCTTCTCTTGATTCTGACGACGCGTGGAATGAAGACTTTTTGGAACGGTGTGTATCTAAACTGGAAAAAGACCAGCTGGACTTTGTTTTTGCGAATTGGATACAGGAGGCAAAAGCCGGTGAAGACTGGGATTTTTTAGCAGGCGATCCTTTTTTAATCCCATATTTTAAAGATACAGCAGACGGCTGGATAACACTCTCATACCCGGAGTTGCGGCGAGTCTACATGGAAGCCTGCCCCTCTCCATCTTCCTCAGTCGTCATTCGCAAGTCCTCTATTGTGTCTGGTTGGGATGATAGAATCAATGTTTGTGATGATTGGTGTATGTACCTGGACGTAATTCTCTCAAAGCCGAGAAAGGCTGCTTTTACTTTGGATAAATTATGGAGGAAGACACTCGACACTATAAACATCTACGATGGTAGGAAAAGACACGAAGTTCTGAAGTTCTTATATATTCAGGATACACTGACCATTATGGATAAATTTAGAGCCTTGCTGTCTGAAGAGGAAATGAGCCTTTTAAAGAAGAGATATGTGGCCAGCTTGGTTGAACTTGCAAAACATGAATTGATCAGAGAACATAATTTTAAAGAAACCTTTCGTCTGCTAACAACATCGCTTCGCGTAGATATTGCTTTCACTCTGAAGATGATTCCCGATATTGCGATGCGTGGCTTCCGGGGTAAGTTAAAGCGGCATGAGATTAAACCATCTGTTGGCTAATGGTTACGGAATTAGAGCAGTCCGACTTATCTGGAAAGCTATCACGTGGCATAGAGTCTGGTATAAGCTATCTATTTGAGCATCAACTTCCCAACGGAGAATTTTGTTGTTATTATGCCCCGGACGATAAGATGGTTGCCTGGTGCGTTCCGGATAGTACTACATTCCCCACAGCTTTGATCTCAGGATGCCTGTT
This sequence comes from Bacteroidota bacterium, assembly GCA_029851965.1. Lineage (GTDB taxonomy): Bacteria > Bacteroidota > Bacteroidia > Sphingobacteriales > Sphingobacteriaceae > Pedobacter. The sequence continues at coordinate 4,159 of JARKUW010000155.1, forward strand.
ACCGTTGAGACAGCACGCGAATGTTTCCAAACTACTTTCATCCGCCGCAGGCTTTCTACAGTACCAGTTAATGGCAGGAGGAGTCTGGAACTATTTTAGCAAATGGAATCCGCTCTTTAATGCTTGTCCTGCAGATGCTGATGATACTGTTTGCGCTTCTTACGTACTACAATCTCTCGGATATGATATTCCAAGCAACAAAAACCACCTGTTGGCAAACAGAAATTCCAAAGGTTTATTCTATACGTGGTTTATTCTTAGACCAACGAAGCTAAGATATCTGAGCCTCGAATACATGAAGATTATGTTGAGAGAATTTAAACGGCCGTTGCATACACTCCTGTTCTGGTGGAAACATGAAGCAACAAGAACTGACATTGATGCTGTTGTGAATGCAAACGTTTTGTTTTACCTGGGTTTGAATTCTGAAACACGGCCCATTGTTGATTTCTTAACGGATGTCATCGTTAAAGAGAACGAAAAGAACTCGGATAGCTGGTACAAAAACCCCTTTAACCTGTACTACTTCATGTCAAGAAATTATAAAAAAATGAAGCAATTTGAGCCGGTGAGGGAAATTATAGTTCAACGGATACTGCGTTCGTATAAGGTCAATGGCAGCTTCAATTCATCAGCACTTGAAACCGCCTTAGCAATATCAACACTGCTGAATTTCGGTTACATGGACGACCGCATCGCTCATTCAGTTAAATTTTTGTTGGACAGCCAGCATCCATCTGGTTGTTGGGATCGCCATATTTTTTTTTACTCCGGACATTCCAAAGTAGTTGGCTGGGGATCTGAGGAAATATGCACTGCATATTGCATTGAAGCACTCGAAACCTATCGCAGTGTTAATGCGTCCAGATTTGACAACTTGTAAGTTGATTTTATGAAATTGTTAAAGTTTACAAGGTATTCAGAATGGTGGGAATACAAATTGGTTCCACTGCTGGCGATCTCCTACGCCACTATGCAAGTTGCTCAGGTGCCATTAGAAAAGATAATTTTTAAACTTATTTTTTCACTAGTTGCCGTCGTCATCGGTGCTATCTATGTAAGTGTTATCAATGATCTCACGGATATTGAAGAAGATAAAGTCGCGGATAAAACGAACCGTCTATCATCAGTTGCACCCATAAACAGGGTGCTCATCGTTATTTGTTGTTTGTCAGCGGGAGTTGCTTGTGGATTCTTTATATATCCCGACCATTTGAGCCTTTTCTACTACCTTATGGCATGGGTTGTATTTACTCTGTATTCAGTCCCACCATTCAGGTTAAAAAAGCGGGGTGTTTGGGGCTTGCTGTGCGATGCAATGGGTGCACATCTTTTTCCTACATTATTTATTGTTTCTTTCCTGACAGAGTCAAGCCAGTCGACTGTGAGCATATGGTGGTACTGTGCCGTTGGCGTGTGGTCGTTGGCATACGGCTTAAGGGGAATACTATGGCATCAGTTCTATGACAGAAGAAACGATCTTAAATCTGGCACTACGACGTTTGCAAGCTCGAGAGATCCGGAAAGATTCAAACCACAGGAGTCGATCATCTTTATGGTAGAAATGCTTGCATTATTGTATGTTTTTATCGGTACAATTAACATCTGGACAGTATCTTCCTTATTCCTTTATATAGTTTTAGTTCTTATCAGAACACTTTCCTTTCATCATAAGGTTTGCCTGATAATTACTCCAGCGGGAATTCCCCATCAGATTTTAATGAACGACTTCTATCTTGTTTTTTTTCCATTATCAATATTGTTTACGGCAGCGACATCGGAAAGATATGGGTGGATTGTTCTTTGTTGTCATTTGCTGTTTTTCCCGAGAAAGACAACGCTTGTTATTTATGATGTGGTGGCATTTTTGAAAAACACAGTAAGAAAGTAGACGGCATAAAACTGGGAGATCTTGTAAAAACGATTGGGATAAATTAGGAACTTAGTGCAGACATAAACTTCAGATCATGCGAATTGCAAACTTAATCATTGGTCATAAAAACCCGACTCAACTGTTGCGGTTGGTTGATCGCCTACAACATCCAAGCTTTGATGTTTATATTCACATCGACAAGAAGGTAGATTTAAGAGAGTTTGAAAAGCTGGAGAATATTCGAAACGTCTTTTTCATAAAAAATAGAGTTAAGGTAAATTGGGGTGGTAACAGTACATCAACTGCCATTGTCAAATCGATGAATGAAATACTTGAAGGTGGAATTAGTTACGCCTTTATAAATCTGTTAAGTGCCCAGGACTATCCGCTAAAAACCTCTGAACATATATTTGAGTTTTTTAAAAGAAACAGTGGAAGAAATTTTATATCCTACGATGTCTCATTAGAATCTGAATGGTGGAAACAAGCGACTGCTAGATACGAGAGATACCACCTAACTGACTGGTCATTCCCAGGGAAATATTTACTTCAAAAAGTCATTAATATCATAACTCCAAAAAGAAAATTCCCCGGAGACATGAAGCTGTATGGAAGCCAAAAATCGACATGGTGGTCGATAACAGGCGAGTGCGCCAGGTATGTGACCAAAGAAGCTTTAGCTAACGAGAAACTTAACTCATTCCTCAAATATTGTTGGGGAACAGACGAGTTTCTCGTTGCAACGTTAATAATGAATTCTCCATTTAGGACTCAGGTCGAAAACAACAATCTACGATACATTGACTGGTCCGAGGGCAATGCAAATCCCAAAATCTTGACGAAAGGCGATTCTTGTGAGCTTAAAAAGTCGGAGATGCTTTTTGCACGAAAATTCGACATTAATATCGATTGGGAGATTTTAGACGAAATCGATACGTATACTCAATTAGGAGACTAATTAAACTAGATGATCTTTATGTGGCTAGGTTGTCCCGGAAGCTAATGGCCGGGATACCATGTAATGTTGTTGAATGTAATGTCTTACCTCTTCATTGTTCTTCGCATGGAGAATTGTCGCACCTGAAAGCTTGGGGTATAAAGTATTGTAACAGTTAAAGTAATGTTCTGGTCCCTGTTTGGACAGGATTATATTTATACCTCCGAAGTAGCTTGCAAGAACCGACGTTCCGCCATGTATCGATACGAAGTGATTCGCATTAGCATAAACCATCAGTTGAAGATGGTTGAAATTATTCGCCTTTCCTAGATTCTCTTCATACAACTTTTGCATAAATAAAACTTCCGGGTGTCTTTCCTCCAACCATTCAAATTCTCCAAGATCATAGGTTTCACTATTATCCTCAGTTATGTTCTCTGGTCTCGGGCGATTGTAGACAATGGTGAAATCATCTTTTAAATTGCTGATTATATAGTCTAAAGTTGGAATGTCAAAATAGCTAATTGGAGGGCCATCCCACTCCATATTGTATCGGTTGGCTAAAATTAATATGGGCTTATCGAATACGTAGATGTCATTTTGGTAATATTTTTTTAAAGGAACAGCAAGCCACTTCTTCATGTCGTAATCCTGACTATACAGGATCCGGGGAACTTCATAATTATAGTTGCCCTCATTTGTTCTGGTATCAAACTCTTCAAAGTGGTTGTCGGAGAAAAAGTAGAATTCACGTGTAAACTTAGCCGAGCGGGTACTC
>JARKUW010000158.1 GCA_029851965.1 Bacteroidota bacterium
ATCCGCTCGGTAAAGCCGGATATGCCGATCATCATAAACAATGACGGCGATGAGTGCCTGAAATACATTATGGCTTCAGTCAAATCAGGATCCTTTATCAGTATTCTCAGCAATACCATTGACAATGCAATTACCAAGGTCTCCGAATATAGGGATAAGGACCTGGGCGTGTAACCAAAAATCAAGCGTACAAAAAGCAGCCCCCTTGTGAATTCTCACAAGGGGGCTTTCTTTAAACAAAAAAAGAGGCTGATCATTAACTAATGGTGCAGCCTCCCTGATTTAACCTTATATTTTAGTATTATGATGCTTGCAAATCCCTAAGGGCTTTAATTTCATCATGCGACAACCTAAGCTGCGCTTTTTGCTCCGTAATCATTGTTCTGATATTGGCAGACAAATCTTCTTGTGCCAATGCTTCTTTATAGGCCCGTTGTGCAGCATCTTCACCACCTTCACAGTTGTCAAGTACCGATTTACGGTCGTGTCCGGTAAAAACAGCTTTCACATCCATCCATGCACGGTAGATCTTACCAGAGTTGGTTGTACCGGTATCTGCATCTGCACCAAGTGCCTGAACTTCAGTCGCCAGGGCGAGCTTCAATTTATGACTTTCACCGATCATACGAACAAACAACGTCTTTAAATCGCTGTCCTCAGGCTTCAATTCCTCGATAGCCCTTTCATAACCTACAATACGATCATTATTGATTTGCAGCAGGTCGTTCAATGTTTCTATGTCAACTCTATTGTTTCCCATTGTTGTAGATTTTTAATGTATCTGAACAACAGGTTAGGGAAGAAAATGTTTTAGCTTTTGTATAAAGGCATATAACCGAGATGAACTTCATCGTGCTGCAAAACGGAACCTTCAATAACTTCAATGGCATACTTACGTGTTAGCTCCTCGTCAAGTATTTCGCTGATCTCATAAACATCATCCACATCAACACCATACTTATCATCAATATGCGAGGGTGCACCAGGAAAGCCGGTGTGTTTGTAGAAAGCACTTTCTTTAGCACGCTTACTTGCCGCTGCGAGGTTTTCGGCGACAACCAGCATCTTATAATGTGGCTCATCGAATTCGCCCTTGCGGTAGCCGCCCAGGTTGATAAAGAACAACTTCCAGCTGCTGGAACCGGCTTGTTCTTTTGGCACTACTTTGATTGAATAACCATCTACAGCATTCACTTCCCGCCAGGCATCCATATGTATCCGCCCGTTGGCTTCCGGCCAAAAGCGCAGCACATCTGCCTTGGTATCTCCGATGCTGTTGTTAATCGTAAAAAAGATGTCGTGCTGCTCGGTGTGCCTGCCTGAAGGTTTACAGCCCAGAAGGATCATGAATAATTTAGGAACCATGGCTTAATGTTGTTTAAGCGTAAATCTGATTGATGATCTGAGCCAATCGAACACCGCCTTTCAGCAGTTGCTCATTCAAGATATCTACATAATCGAAATTATAGCGGTAGCTTAACTTGTCATCTGGCTTAATGTTGGCGTAGATCTTTCCGACGACCTGATACGATTCGAAGACACTCTGCTGCAGCGAAGCGTTTCTCCAGGTATTCAGCTGTTCTTTCGTTGGGTGGTTAATCGCTGCCGCATATTCCGTATAGCTCAGTTGCTGATATTCCACCAGGTTTTCATCCCAGACGCGGTGCAGATTGGAACGGCCGCCAAACCAGGTTACACTCACGCGATTTCCACCCAGGTCTTCCTTCCGGGCAGTATGCATCGGCTGGTGTAAGTCTCCAACCATATGAACCAGTAAGCGCATGGCCATCTTCTTCTGATCCATGGTACTTTGCTTGTTCTTCAATATCGCAACCATCTCTGGAATTTTGGTGTACACGCTCGTCGTTGTATCCTTTTCTAAAAAGGAAAACACTCCTTCCTGATCCAGCCCTGCCGGAAGATTCACATAATGCCAGGTATTCAGGTAATCGAATGCGGGGTCCGACTTGATGAAATCAGGCCAGTTGCTGCTCATGGCAAGCGTCTCTCCACCCATGATATTCTTTACTGCCTTACGTGCTTTGCTGCTCAGATAGGTATCTGCAACTTGTCCAACAACACGATGTCCAATCATACCCCAGGCCAAAGCGGTAGCCGGCATATACGAACAAACCGCCACAAGGATGGCTATTCTAATTTTCATATTGATGATCATTTTTCTATAATGGTTGTGGAGTACAGATGATTTTTTCCTTTAAAATCAAAGTACATGCTCTTTGGTCGTTTGTGCTCTGCAGAAACAGGGTGTCCGACTTTACCGCATTGATAAAGAATGCTTTGCCAAACCTCCCGGTCTGGTAACAGCCGGAAACCTTTTGCTTGTAATTGGATTTTGTGTAAGTACCCTCCAGAAAAAGACTGTCATTTCTGACCTGGTAGATTCCTTTGGCGTATTCTTTCCATACCCCGTTGTTAAAACAGGAATCCGCATAGTAATTTACCTTGGAGTGCGTCGTAAGCTCTACGTAGAAAGAATCGCAGGTGATTTTAAATTTGTGCTGGGTATAGTTCAACAAAGCACTGGAATTCTCAATGCTATCCTGATTCCAGACACCCTGCATAAAGACCTCCCCTTTTCCCTGAACATTTGGGAGCCGCTGGCAGGAAGCCGCTATGCAGAGTACCAGTAAAACCACCGGAAAAATCCGGAAACTGTTTATATTTATATTCATTATTTATTTCAGGCTGCCAACCATATCTTCTGGTTTCACCCATTCATCAAACTGCTCACTGGTTAGCAATCCCAGTTCTACGGCAGCTTCGCGTAAGGTTTTATTTTCTTTATGTGCCTTCTTCGCGATTTTGGCAGCATTCTCATAACCCAGTTGCGGGTTTAAAGCGGTAACCAGCATCAGCGAATTTTCCAGGTGCCTTTTGATCTGCGGCAGATTTGGCAGGATACCTACAGCGCAATTGTCTGTGAAGGAAACGCAGGCATCACCGATCAAACGTCCGGATTGAAGAACATTTGCTGCGATCACCGGTTTAAACACGTTCAGCTCAAAGTGGCCGTTGCTTCCGCCGATACCAACCGTAACATCATTACCCATCACTTGCGCACAAACCATCGTTAATGCTTCTGGCTGTGTAGGATTTACTTTACCCGGCATGATTGAAGATCCCGGCTCATTATCCGGAATGATGATCTCACCAATTCCAGAGCGTGGGCCGGAACTCAGCATACGGATATCATTCGCGATTTTCATCAGCGACACTGCAACTCGCCTGTATGCGCTGGAAAGTTCTACCATCGCATCATGCGCAGCAAGTGCTTCAAACTTGTTCGGTGCAGTTACAAATGGCAAACCAGTTAGTTCTGCGATCTTTTGTGCAACAAGCACATCGTATCCCTTTGGTGTATTCAAACCTGTTCCCACAGCGGTTCCGCCCAGTGCAAGTTCGGTAATCATGGTCAGTGCATTTTTAATTGCACGTAATCCGTTATCTATTTGTTGTACATATCCCGAGAACTCCTGACCAAGGGTCAATGGTGTGGCATCCATAAAGTGGGTTCTACCCGTTTTAACGATGGTACTGAATTCTTTAGCTTTACCGTCCAGTGCAGCCCTAAGCTTTTCCAAACCGGGAATGGTTATCTCACTGGCTTGCTTGTATGCAGCAATGTGCATTGCCGTTGGATAGGTATCGTTAGAGGATTGTGACTTATTTACATCATCGTTGGGATGTAGTACCTTCTTATCGTCAGCAAGGTCGCCACCGTTTAAAACATGGCCACGATTTGCGATCACCTCATTTGCATTCATGTTGCTCTGGGTACCCGAACCGGTTTGCCAGATCACCAACGGAAATTCAGCGTCCAGCTGCCCGGCGATAACTTCATCGCAGGCTCTGGCAATAAGATCTGCTTTTTCCTGAGCAAGTACGCCAAGTTCCGTATTGGCTAAAGCTGCAGCCTTTTTTAAATACCCAAAGGCATGGATGATCTCCTTCGGCATAGACGCCTCAGGCCCGATCTTAAAATTATTCCTTGAACGTTCAGTTTGTGCACCCCAATATTTGTCAGCGGGCACTTGCACTTCGCCCATCGTATCGTGTTCAGTTCTAAAATTCATAGTTTCTTTCTCTTTGCAGCAAATTTAAGTTTTATATACAAAGAAGAATGTAAAGTATCTGATAATGTTTAAAACTCTTTTGCGTTACTAGGATTAATATTTCTTAATTTTCCACCTTTTATTATAGAGTTCTACCATTCATGATCTACCGCTACTTCTTAATGGTGACCGCTCTGGTCACTTTCTTGTTTTCTGCCTGTTCCAATGCCAATAATAAAAATGATGATCCGAAGGTACGGACCCTCTCCGATGAAAAAAAAGATAGTCTTCTGTTGGTTTATAATCCCAAAAAAGCAGATCAGTACATCGCCAATTTCGTCGACAACCTGCACCGTAAATATGGATTCAATGGTAATGTGCTTGTTGCTAAAGAAGGAAAGATCCTCTACGAGAAAGCAATTGGATGGGCAGATTACCTGCACCGGGATAGCCTGAAAATCAACTCAGAATTTGAGCTTGCTTCCGTAACAAAAACTTTCACCGGCGTCGGCGTGCTGCAGCTGGTAGAGGAAGGTAAGATCACACTCGACGACAACGTCAAAAAATTCTTCCCCAAGTTCCCATACGAGGGAATCACCGTTCGCTTGTTGCTATCCCACAGAAGTGGAATGATGAATTACGTTTACTTCACCGACAATATCTGGAAAGAAAAGATGAAGCCCATGAGCAATATGGATGTGATGTCCCTTATTGAGCAACATAAGCCGGCACGGTATGCCGCACCGGATACACGCTTCCATTACAACAACTCCAACTTTATGGTACTCGCGGCCATCATTGAAAAGGTTACTGGAAAGACCTATGCAGATTACATGATGGAAAATGTGTTCAAGCCTGCAGGCATGAAAAACACCCATGTATACTCTACAACGGTATATCCGAAAATCCCGGTGGATGTTGTCGGCCACGATCGTACCTGGAGGTACTCTGTAGTACAGAACTTCTTAGATGGGCCGGTCGGAGATAAAGGAATTTACGGTACGGTGCATGACTTGGTGCTGTTCGACAATGCGCTGAAAACGGGTCGTCTATTGAAAAAAGCAAGTCTGGATTCTGCCTACAAAGGGCGCAACAAGCCAATCAACGGACACTTTAACTACGGTTATGGCTGGCGGATCTTCGATGGCGACAAAGGAAGGAAAGTCGTTTACCACACCGGATGGTGGCATGGCTTCCGTCACATCTATGTGCGCGATCTGGATAAAGATATTGTTGTGGTTTTCCTTGGCAACCTGACCAACGGCAGCTTACAGCACCTGGATGATCTCTTTAAATACCTTAAGATGCCGGTGATCCGCAAAGGCGCCTACTCCGGTCAGGGATCTCTGCCGGGCAGCGACGAAGATTAGGATATTTTATCGAAGCTTATGCCCTGACTTTTTTTATGAAGGAAGGACTTCAACAACGTATTTTGAGGCAAGGAAAGCGTAGGGTCTTCATAAAAGATTTCGATGACCGTATTCCTTGCCTCTTGTAGTATAACCTGATCTTTTGCCAGGTCTGCTAGTTTAAGGTCCAGCACACCACTTTGCTGTGTACCCTGGATGTCACCCGGTCCTCTTAGCTGCAGGTCGATCTCCGAAATCTCAAAGCCGTTGTTTGTCCGCACCATGGTCTCCAGACGAACTTTTCCTTCTTTACTCAGTTTGTTACCGGACATCAGGATACAGAAAGACTGTTCTGCACCCCTGCCCACACGCCCACGAAGCTGGTGTAATTGGGACAGTCCGAAAC
>JARKUW010000175.1 GCA_029851965.1 Bacteroidota bacterium
ATTGCCTGCTTCTGCATAAGCATTGCTTAATAGAAACGGATAGGAAATGGTTACGATCAATAGGAGCCCTGACAGTATAGCTCTTTGCTTGAAAGGCATGTGCGACTCAAAAGAATTCCGGAACACTTTAGTTCTGGTGAATATGGCCAAAATGACACAGACAAGGATCAGTACCCCTCCAATAAGGTACGGTAATGGATAGGACTCATTAATGTTATTTACAACCTCGTACGTATAAATGAGGTAATCCACTGCTATAAAATTGAACCTGCTTTCAAATTCCTGCCAGAACGTGAGCTCAGCAAAGAAGGAGAAAAATGAGATGAGCAGCATCAAAAAAAGCACGGCATAGGTTATTATTTTATTTATTGAAGAACTGGAAAATTTGCCGGGAAGAGCGAGAAGATACAGGTTATACACACCTGATAGCATTAGAGCTACTCCAATGTCATAATCAAGTCCCAACCAAAAAATTCTCAGTATGCCGGTAATATCAAAATCAGCTTTTGACAGAGAAATAATACATAAAATAAGCCTAATTAAAAATGAGGTACATATGAAGACCAATATAAAGGAAAACAGGACACAATATCTGCTCCTGAATATTCTGTTGTACATATAATGTTGAATATGTTCAAACCTAATTTTGAATTTTGAATAAATTCTGAATTAATTGGCCCCATAATTTGCCTGGGGAAAATCAGCTTTTAGTTAGTCAAGCTGCATCTCGTGATTCCTGATGCATGAAGCAACCATATTTCATCCAATACCTAAGCTGCTTAAACGGTCCTGCGGTTTCGCTTCGGGTCATGAACGGCGTTGCTTCGGGGTTGCGTCGGGGTTGGTTCGGTTCCGACCGAAAATACCCTGAAGCAACCCCGTCTGTGCTATGTATTAATATCAAATTACTTAACAACATATTCACAGTAAATCACTAACTTAAGGTTTGAAGCAAATCAATGTCAATCAGAAATTTAATATTTAAACCTTGAGAAAATGGGAACATCAAATGGCGGCCCGCATGGCCCCGCAAATGGCAAGATCGGAAAACTGATCTGGTACACTCTAAACGGGCGGCAAGTGATCCGGACGGCCGGCACAAGTACGGCTAAACCTTCTGCGGATCAGCTGGCCAGCCGTGCGAAAATGCGTGTGGTTATGGAACTTTTCCGCGGCATGAAGCCCTATATCAAAGCTGGATTTACCAATGAAGCGAAAGGAACTACATCTTCTTACTACAACAAAGCAACTTCCTACCAACTGCTCCATTCTGTAAAGATGCTGGAGGATCTGCCCTACCTGGATTATTCAGCTGTTAAGTTGAGTATTGGTACCGTAGGAATCCCGGAGAACCCGGCCGTAGAACGTGTGACGGATGGACTTAAATTCAGCTGGATGTATAATGAGCAGCAAGAATGGACCTCCCGAAACGATCTGACCATGACAATGGCCTATTTTCCGGAGGATCAGGAGGCTATATACAGCTTAAGTGGATCACGAAGAATGTCCGGTTCTGACATCCTCGAGATCCACTCTGCTTATGACAACAGGATCATGGAAACCTACATGTCTTTTGTAAGTGAAGACCGCAGCGAGGTATCCGATAGCATCTATCTTGGACGCATTACCCCTTCTTGAACTTCATAAGCATAGGCTACGAGTTCTGAAGCGCGGTGGCTAGCAGTGTGCGCTGACAGGATCTTCGCTCTTGCACGTTCCCCTGCAGCAATACGGGATGCTTCATCCATAGACCGGAGATAGTCCAGCGTCTCTGCACCGGACCTGGAAACGAAGATCTCCGTTCCAAATTCAAATACCGTATCCAACCCTTCCCAGAAATCACTGATGATGGGAACGCCGCAGGCGGCAGCCTCAAACAACCGCACACTTGGCGAATAGCCGGCGCTGATCATATCTGCCCGGGTAATGTTTAATGCAAAGCGCTGGGAATTGTAAAACTTCCTATGTTCTGCAGGTGGTAAGTGATGGATATACTGGATGTTTTCCGGCCATTGAATCGACGCCGGATACTGCGGCCCGGCTACAGCGAACCGGCCTTCAGGCCATTGTTTTGCCGCATCAAAGAGCAATAGTTCCAATGGTGGCTGCCGGTCATCGCTATACGTCCCCAGATAACCGAGATCAAGCGTCTTCTCTAAATCTTCCGGATAATACAAGGCCGGGTCAACGGAACAATACAAAGCCCGGGCACCAGGCGAGCCATATTTCTGCTCCAGCAGGTTCAACGTAGGGCCCCCGGTAAAGGAAAGATACAGGTCGTACGCGGAGATCAGCTCCGGACTTAAATATTCGTAGTCCTTTCTTTCAAGTTTCGCCAGGGTAACCGGCGTATCAATATCATAAAAGGCTTTAATTCCCTTAGCGGTTTTACAAACCCAGTTGCCGACCTCAACGCCCTCAGGCACGTAAGAACCGACAATAACCAGGTCTGCCGACTGCACCAGGTCCTTGTGCCGGCTTTCCAGTTCAGCGACATGCTGATACAGGTGGAGGGTACAGTAATCTGGTGCAGGAAGGTCCCTGTTTTCCGCGTACCAGGGCACATCGCGTTCCAGGAAGGTCACCTGATGCCCGGCCTGGTTGAGCTCTTTCACCAGTGCACGGAAAGTGGTTGCATGGCCATTGCCCCAGGATGAGGTAATGGATAATCCCAGAATGGTAATATTTAAAGGCTTTCTGTTCATGCGGGATCCGAGTTTATCAATTGAAAATGTGCTTTAAACAACTTGTCGGCATCCTTTGCCCGGTGTGCATAGGTATGGTGCTGCAAGACCCTGTCTTTTGCAGCTTCACCAATTGCCTTTGCCTCTTCCGCAGATAAGCCACTTAAAATCTGTGCGACTTCGTCTCCGCTTCCGGCAACCAGAATCTCTTTTCCGGGTTCAAAGAAGTAGTCGATCCCCAACCAGTAATCTGTAATGATGCAGGCGCCTGCACCGGCGGCTTCGAAAACACGCGTTGCGGGAGAAAAACCCATTTTTGCCATACTGTCCCTGCTGATGTTCAGAACCGCCTTTGGCGTGCAGTTGAACGCATTATGCTCTTTGGTGTAGACGTGGCCAATGTATTGAACATTCTCCGGCATCGGCTTATCGCCCCAGCCGCTTCCACCGATCTTGAAGGTTTCTGCGGGTGATTGCGATGCAGCTTTCAAAAAGAACTCTTCTACCCTGGCCTCGCGGTCCGGCAACCGGTTTCCAAGAAAGGCAAGATCGCACGAAAACTTTTCTTCCTGAGGCACCGGATAATGTGTTTCCGGATCGAGCGCATTGTAAATCGGAATGCAGCGTGCGGCACCGAATTCCGCATAGGCATCGATAACGGGCTGCCCGCCGCCGTAGGTCAGGATCATGTCGTATTGCGGCACCAGCGTACGGAAAGGATCCTCGGGATTGTTGGTCATGCGTTCCAGCGTTGCCGGCGCATCCACATCCCAGAATATCACGAGCTGATTTTCTTTCCTTAAGTTAAGCACCTCCGCTTCCAGCAGTTCATCGAATACGCCAACGCCACTTGCTTTAATTACAATATCGGCATTTGCCGCCTCCGCAAGCACCTTATGGGCACTTTCTTCGTTGTTTTCGTAAACCACAACCTTTGCCCATTCCGGATCCGGAATGTCCCGGTGTTGCTGGCGTTCGTAGGCATCAGGCTCATAAAAGGTCACCTGATAGCCGAGTTTATTGAGTTCTTTGATAATCCCTCTATAGTAGGTCGCAGCGCCATTCCAGTACGCCGAGACAAGACTTGAGCCATAGAAGGCAATTTTAAGTTGGTTCTTCATAGTTGTTGTAAGCTAGGTGAGTGACTTGTGGTATTTACAAACGGGAGGTTTCCATCGTGAGTGAATCCACAATTTGCAACAGTTCGTCGACGCGGTGTGCACAGGTATGTCTGGATTGAATCGTTTCCAGCCCCTGCGCCGCAACTGACTTTGCCGTTACTTCATCATTTAAAATCTTGAGCAATTGCGCTTTCATCATCTCCTTCGTGTCTGCGACCAGGTAATCTTTCCCCGGCATAAACAGATGTTCGGCATCATTCCAGGGTGAACAAACCAGGGGAATGCCAGAGGCCATGGCCTCAAAAGGCCGTATAGTAGGAATTCCCGGCAGTGATTCCACATATGGCCGGCGCGGCACGTGCACCGTCACGCGATATCTGGCGAATACTTCCGGAGCTTTATAATTCGGCAGCCAGTTCCCGTATTCGATGCCGGCATCTTCGAGCGCCTTTAGTGCAGCATCCGGGTAACGAACGCCATATATTTTTGCTTTCAATCCGAGTTCCTTAACAGGATCGATCAAAAAGGTTTGAAGCTCCTGAGTGCGCTCATTGTCGCCCCAGTTGCCGATCCAAACCAGGTCTCCATCCTTCTCTGTGCTTTCAACCGGATGAAAAATACGGGTATCCGCTGCTTCATGCCAGGTCCAGGCATGTTTCGTCCAGCCTTCTTTCAGATAGATGTCGCGGATCACATTTCCAAACGCCAGCACCCCGTCATAGTGCCGTAGATCGTACTGTTCCATGCTGGTACGCTCCGTTACAGCGCGATGGTGGGTATCGTGAAACAGGAGTTTGAAGTGTCCGGAATTCGCATGGTATTCGCCGATGGCTTTAACCAGCGCGTGTTCATTCCATTCATGCACAATCACCAGGTCCTGATCCTTCAACAAGGCGTCAAGATCAACGTTTCCCAGTTCGTAAAAAATGGATTTAAGTTGTGGATAGGTATCCTGGAATTCCTTTAGAAAGGATTCGCCGTGTCCTTCCAGCAGGTTCGTTAAACTCCAGTTGTCTTTTGGCTCATACACTTTTACCTCATGTCCTCTATTTATAAGTTCAGCAACAACACCACGTAAAAAATGTGCGTTGCCATGGTTCCAGTCCGATAGAAGAGAATGGTAAAACATGCTTATTTTCATATGTATTCAGTTTTTCTTAAGTAATCAGGAAACTAAGTTGGTTTGTACAAGGTACTTGTACAAATTCAGGTAATTTTTCGCCATGGAATCCAGGGAAAAAAGATTCGCCCTGGACATTGAGCGTGCAACAAATTTTGAACCGAGCTCCGGGTTATCGCAGATGTCCAGCAGCAACTGATCCAGTTCTTCGGGCCGGTCCGGATGGAAGTAAAGTGCAGCATCCTGCCACAATTCCCTGAGCGTCGGATTGTCGGCAAGCAACAGCACACATCCGGATAATGCAGCCTCCAAGACCGACAAGCCAAAGGGCTCATATTTTGCCGGAAGAACATAAAAGTAAGAGGCTGCGAGGTGTGCACGAATTTCCGGAGGGCTCAACCTGCCAAGCAGCCGGACATTCGGGATCTCTACGGGAGTTCCGGAATTGGGCTCCGTATTGTCGCCGGCGATCAGCACCGGCAGTTGTGCGGAAGCAGATAGTTTACTGAGCAGCGAGAGGTTTTTGGCCTCGTCCCAAATCCTTCCCATCGCAAACACCTGTCGCTTTTTCTCCCCGGCGAAGAATGAAGCGGCATCCCTGCCGTTGTAGATCACGGACATATTTTCTATAGGTCCATACAAGCGGTTCAGTTCCGCAGCGTAGGTGTTGGATATGGATACAACTGCATCCGCAGCCTTCAGCCCCTCTGAAACCCTCTTGCGATATTCGTCCCAAAGCGCCGGAGCCGGCTCGTTCTTTACGCCCTGCCACCAGGAAAGCACACAAGAATGTGCCACCACAACCACAGGCGCACTCCAGTTCAATGCGGCATGGGTATATCCGTTTAAATGAATGACATCCGGTTGAATTTCACGCTCCAGCTCCAACAGCCAGGCGCCGGCCTGCGCAACGTCGTCCCAGGGATCATCCATCCATTCCAGCTTATAGTCACGTTCCCGCAGATCTACGTTTGGGCAGTTACCTGCTTCCACACGCTGGATGGCAGACAGACGGGCGCCCATGGTAGCCAAACACACCTGAATGCCGGAGGCTTCAAAAGCACGGCACAAATCGAGTGCATAGGTCCACACGCCGCCAACCGGATCGGCTGTCATCAGTATATTTCGGATGGGTTGGTCGGATACAATCATGGGCGGTGCCACTATTTTCTTTTGTAAATTTTATCCAGGATCTCCGCGGCTTTAAGGTATTGGTAAGCCTCTGCATTGAAGTTGTTTCCCCTGGTGGCCAGTTCTTCCGCCCAGGCAATGGCGGCCTTACCGCCCCAGGAATCTCCGGGGGTGCTGATCACATCCCGGGATGTCCCATGGAAACGCTCTGTGCTGAAATCGTAAAACGATCCGTCTACATTTCTGAAGGAAACACCGCCGTTGGTACCGTAAAAACTCACTTCTATAACGGCATCAACACCGGCGGGCAGGTTCCATGAACAGGCGAGCTGCACGGCGATGCGTTCATTCAAAAGCATCTGGGCAACGGCATAATCTTCAACTTCTGCGTCGGGATCTTCAATCTTTCTACCTTTCGAGAAAAGCTGGCTGTTTACTTCTGCTACATCCGGGTTGTCTAACAACCAAACCAGAAGGTCTACCAGGTGTACGCCAAGGTCCATTACGCAGCCTCCACCGGCGAGTTTCGGATCGAAATACCAGGGCTTATCTGGTCCGTAGGCATTGTGAAAAACCAGGTTTACACCATAGATGTCACCCAGCTCGCCGGAGTCAAGTACTTCTTTGAGCGCCTTGATGCCATTGGTAAAGCGGTAAGAGAAATCCACACCCAATAGAACGTCTTTGGCTTTCGCTTTTTCTACCACTGCAGCAACCTCTTGTGCATTTCTGCCCAGAGGTTTTTGGCAAAACACGGCCTTCCCTGCATCAATTGCCTCAGCTGATTGTGCAGCATGCATTGCACTTGGTGTAGCAATGATAACACCATCCACATCGGTGGAGATCAGGTCTGTTAATGATGGTGAGATATTGGCGTCAGGTGCGAGCTGTAATGCTTCCTGCGCATATTGGGAATTGGGGTCTGAAATGACCTTAATGTTTGCTAAATTTTTTTCGGCTATGGCTTGTAAGCGGTTGCGGCCGATCCAGCCAACGCCAATAAAACCCAGTTTAGGTTTACTTTCTACCAGGGTATGCTCCATGTCAACTAATCTTTAAACGTTATTAATGCTTTGGTAAAACCTTCAGGGTTTTCAAGGTGCAGTTCGAATGCCTGCTGCAGATGGGCTGCGGGAAAAACATGGGTAAACAGCGGTTGGGGATCCAAACGACCGTCCATAACGGCCGCGACAGCATTGCGCATACCTTTCAGGTATTCTTCAGGGTCACGTTCATGTGCATTGATCACATCAATTCCCCGCCAGTTCCAAAGCTGCATATTCACCTGCCGGCTTCCGTCCTGGTGATAGCCCGCAATGATCAGTTTTCCGCGTATGGCGGTTAATTCTGCCGCAAGGTCGAGAGGCCACTGTTTGCCTGTTGCTTCAATGACGCGTTCGCAAAAGTTTTCGTCGGTCAGTTGCTTAACTTTCTCGATGATCTGCCAATGGTCATCCATAGCGATCACTTCATCAGCCCCGAGTTTGCGTGCCAGATCAAGCGACGACTTCTTGCGCGATAGTGCGATCACTTTTGCACCCGCATGGTGTGCCAGCTGGATGAGCATGGCGCCCAGGAAGCCGATGCCAAGGATGGCCACGGTTTGTCCGGCGCGAATGTCACTACGCTCGAAAATATTCATTGCACAGCCAAGTGGCTCCGCAGGAAAGGGTACGCCATCCAGTTCTGCTGGCAGCTTGATAAGGTTGCTTGCTTTGGTGAGGTCATATGCGGCAAACGCATTGTAAGTGATGGCAGCGACACGTTCACCTTTGCTGAACCCAGTGACCGCTGCTCCTACTGCGTCAATTCTGCCCCAACCCTCATGACCGGGATTACCGGCGGCTATCGGGTATTGAAACCATTCCCGTCCTTCCCATACCGGCAGGTTCGACGCACAAAGTCCACAGCCTTCCATCTTGATTCTGACTTCATCAGCCCCCGGTTCCGGAAGTGGTATGTGTTTGACGGTGATTGTCTTCGGCGCCGTGATTTCCAGCGCTTCCATCAGGTCTGTCTTGCGCTCTGTTGTATTTATCTCTTCAATTTCTGATTTCATTATATCGATTGACGCGAATATATTTTGTTTGTTAAAGGGCTATTCCTAGAGGCTGCCAACCATTGATACAGGTTTTCAATGCCTTGCTGTGCCGAGAACTCAGGTGCCCAGCCGCCCTCGCTGCTGAATTTACGGATGTCGGAGACATAGTAGCGCTGATCGCCCGGGCGCCAGTCGCCGAAATCCACATCCAGCGGCTCGCCCTGCATGTTCTCGATAATTTTAAGCAGCTCCAGCAAGCTTATCGTGTTTTGAACACCACCGCCGATATTGAAAGCCTTCCCGGTTAAAGATTCCATTTTTTCCTGCGCGATTTTCATTGCACGTATCAGATCTTCAACAAAAAGAATATCTCTCACCTGCTTGCCGTCTCCATAAATGGTAAGCGGTTTACCTTCCAGGGCACTGATCAGGAAATGGGCAATCCAGCCCTGGTCTTCTGTGCCGAACTGATGCGGACCGTAGATACAACTCATGCGGAAGACAACAGCCTTCATGCCGAAAGTCCTTGCATAATCCAATATATACGCATCAGCGGCTCCTTTTGAACATCCATATGGACTGTGAAAGTCGATACTGCGGGCTTCAGAGACACCTGAAGCCTCAATGGCGGGATCCTCTGGCGCATAACGGTCGCCTTTTAAAATCACTTTCATATCTTCCAGGTCGCCGTAAACTTTATTTGTTGATGTGAACACCAGCGGTGGTCTTTTTTCAGACTTGCGGATGGCCTCCAGCAGGTTGATCGTTCCCCTTGCATTAACCTCAAAATCCATCAATGGGTCGGTGCAGCTTGTGGTCACGGCAACCTGGGCCGCGAAATGGTATACAGCGTCCGCTGCGTTAACGGCATCTGTTAATGCGGCTTCATCTCTGATATCAGCAATTTCAATCCTTAAATTCGAGCTGTACTTATCTCTTAACCACTGCAGGTTCTTTTCTACGCCGCTACGGGAAAGATTGTCATATATAATTACGGACTTCCCTTCAGACAAGAGTGCATCCGCCAGATTTGTTCCTATAAAGCCGGCGCCTCCCGTAATCAGCGTGGTGTGCCGATCTGTGTTACCTAATGATTTGCTATTCATATAGCCTCTGTTAAAAATGTCTAATTTATACGGTTAATCCCCTCGCGGCAAGCTCTTCCTTGGCCTGATCCACGTTGTCCACGGCGACCTGCTCCTCCAGCCAGTCGGCCAGCTCCTTCAGGCCATCTTCAAAGCTCACTTCCGGTTCAAATCCAAGAATGTTCTTCGCTTTGCTGATGTCACCGAAACAATGACGGATATCTCCCACGCGGTATTCCCCGGTTACATTTTGTTCTACCTCTACGCCCATGGTATTGGACAACTTACGGGCGATTTCGTTAACGGTGTAGCTGTTGCCACTTCCGATGTTGAACACTTCATACGCAGCTTCTTCTACTTCCAGGGCGAGCCTGCATGCCTTGGCTACATCTTTTACACTGACGAAATCACGTTTCTGCTCGCCGTCTTCAAAGATGAGCGGTGCTTTATTGTTTAAATATCTCGATGCGAAAATGGCCAGCACACCAGTGTACGGGTTTGAGAGTGCCTGCCGGGTTCCGTAAACGTTGAAGAAGCGTAAGGCCACTGTCGGGATGTTGTACGCTTTCCCGCAAATCAAACTCATGACCTCCTGATCATATTTGGAAAGTGCATATACGGAAGCAAGTGATGGCTTTTTAGTCTCCGGCGTAGCGATCGGCTTTAATGGAACGCCATTGGCATTTAACTCCCATTGCCCATCCTTTAACTGCTGCAGCGGACGGCTTGCATCCTCCACAACATCACCAGCATCTGACACGTACAAACCTTCACCATAAATGCTCATGCTCGATGCTACGATTAACCGTTTTACAGGATTCTCGATTAACGCTTCCAGCAAAACGGCAGTACCACGATTGTTTACGTCTGTATACTCATTGACTTCATACATACTTTGCCCCACCCCGACGCGAGCAGCAAAATGATAAACTGCATCCATGCCTTTGAGCGCCTTTAAGACTGCGGCTTTATCACGGACATCGCCCACGAATAGCTCAACCTGTGGATGGAGGTATTCCGGACGCTCCGCATCCGGACCGTGTACCTGGGCAATCAGGCTATCCAAAACCCGTACGTGGTAACCTTTTTCAATCAATTCATCACACAAATGGGAACCTATAAACCCAGCTCCTCCTGTTATTAAAATATTCTTCATAGATAAGGTGTTACATCGTAATTTGCGTTTTTCCAACAGCACGGTTGCCGGTTTAACATCTGACACAAAGCTGCATGTCAATCGTAAAACGGGAGATAAACCCAAAGCTTCTTCAATGCTGCAAAAGTTCTTCAAGTTTTTGCGAAAATTCCCATCTAACACCTGATTTACCTAGCAATCGATACAG
>JARKUW010000178.1 GCA_029851965.1 Bacteroidota bacterium
TCTAAGCGTTTCCGTTTAAAGTGATGCAAATATAGGGCTCATTCTAATATCATGCAAGGGTTATGGACATAAAAATCCTAGCACACTGATTTAAAGGGAGATTAATTATTGTCAGGCCCTAAATTCAACAAAAATCACCCAAGAAATGGACTAAGATGCGGTTAGATGACCTAATAACGCCTTACTGCAGCAGGGGAAGGTCAATAAATACGGCAGATCAAAGCCATACCAAATTCACATCAAACCCACCAAGTATGTGCGCTTGGTGTGCGTTTGGTGTGCGTTACGTCTTGCTCAGGTCTTTGGCATTCCAGAAAACGGAACGCACCAGACCCTTGAGTTTCCGTTCAGAAACATTTCAATCCTTCGAACCATTTGTCAAGCCTAACACCCGAATTTCCGGCTTCTTAGGTATTCTAAGTTTTTATGCCTTATATTTCCATCTTTGAATAAAATTGAATGTAAATGAAGAAGAATAAAGCAATATTTCTGGACCGCGACGGCGTGCTCAATCACGAAATGAACGATTACATATGCAGGGTAGAGGACTTCACCATCCTGGAATACCAGATACCGGCTTTGAAGAAGTTTTATGATGAAGGCTATCTTTTGATCATCATCACGAACCAGGGCGGCCTGGCCTTAAACAGGTATACGGAAGACGAGTTACATGAAATGCACGACCGGCTTTACACCAAGTACGAAGAGCATGGTGCTAGATTTACGCACGCTTATTATTGTAAACACCATCCGTCGGTATCCGGAGATTGTGCGTGCCGTAAACCAAAATCAGGCATGCTTCTGGAAGCAATGGCGACTTACAACATCGATCCCAAACTTTCTGTCATGATCGGGGATAAGCCCAGAGACGTTGAAGCGGCAAATGGGGCAGGAGTGAAAGGCATATTGATTGCCCCTGATGAAGAGATCAGCTATGAAAAAGTAAAATCGGTCATCGAGCAGGAATAGACACCAATACTCAATCCGGCAAGTAGATGTGCATGCGCAAAACACAGGCACATAAAAAAAGCTCTTTTCCCGTAAGGAAAAGAGCTTTTTTCTGCTTCCCGCAAAGGGTTAGCGAAATATTAAAGGTTAACTATACTGCAGCCAGAGCAACTTTCTCGTGATCTGCCAGGAACTGGGCCAATCCGCTGTCCGTTAAAGGGTGTTTCAACAAAGCGGTTATTGCCGATAGTGGCGCAGTAATGACGTCTGCACCCAATTTAGCACAGCTCACAATATGTAAAGGGCTACGAATAGAAGCGGCTAATATTTCCGTTTCATAACCATAGTTGTCAAAAATAAGTCTGATGTCTTCAATAAGCTGCAGGCCATCAGTAGAAATATCGTCCAAACGACCCAGGAATGGAGAAACAAATGTTGCACCGGCTTTAGCTGCAAGAAGCGCCTGACCAGCGGTGAATATTAAAGTACAGTTTGTACGGATTCCTTTAGAAGAAAGGTACTTTATTGCTTTGACACCATCCTTGATCATTGGGATTTTCACAACGATCTTGGAATCAAGTTTAGCAAGGGCTTCACCTTCCTCAATCATTTCGGCGTAGGTAGTCGCAATAACTTCGGCACTTACATTGTCGTCAACGATGTCGCAAATTGCCTGGTAATGTGCAGTTACATTACTTTCGCCTGTGATTCCTTCCTTCGCCATAAGGCTCGGATTTGTGGTAACGCCGTCTAAAACACCTAAATCCTGCGCTTCTTTAATCTGAGCAAGATTGGCTGTGTCAATGAAAAATTTCATGATATAATTTTATAATAAGTAATTAATGTGAGTGATAAAGGTGCAAAAAAATAATAAATGTTCGTTTCGTTGAAGAACATTTTTTTTGCTTAAACAGGAAATCGGAGTGGGGGAGTTTTTATCTTGAAAAAATAAAAATGGGCAAGCAACTTCTATCGCACCGCTACAACTTTCTACCCTTGCTTCGTTCCCGCCCTGGGGGAGTTCAAAAGGAGCTGATCGTAGAAGACTTGCCCACTGCAAATGTAGGAAAAGACCTGAGATCCTGAAAAATTATTTTGCTTTTTTGGGTAGGAAACAGCCAAAAAGAGGCTAAACGATTGGTACAAAGGACCTTTAAATTACAGCCCTGTCTGCCGTAAACAATATTCTTAAAGGGTTGTTTTACGAAATAGATGAACAAAGAAATTAATCAATGTAAACATTGCAATTTTGCACCTACAAAATTGTCATTTTATTAATTTAAAGCTTTTACATTGCTTTCATATTAAAGTTTTACTAAAAAATATATGCTATTCATAATTTGGCGTTTTTATTTTTTATCTTAGTGTTTTAATGACACTTAGCTTATGAGCCAAATAAACGAGAATCAGGGACTGTATGACCAGCGTTTTGAACACGACGCTTGCGGGATTGGTTTTGTTGCGCATGTGAAGGGAAGAAAATCTCAACAAATCATCTCTGATGCAATTACCATTTTAGAAAATTTAGACCATAGAGGGGCTTGTGGGGCGGAAGTTAACACAGGTGATGGTGCAGGTATCATGATTCAGATTCCTCACGAATTTCTGTATGATGAATGCTTAAAAGTAGGATTCAGCCTTAGCCAATCGGGTGATTATGGTGTAGGTATGCTATTTTTACCCAAAGACATTAAGGCGCGGGAGGAATGCAGAGAAGTAATTTACCGCGCAGCGGAAAAATTGAACCTGGAAGTTCTGGGATTCAGAAAAGTAATTACGAACACCAGCGGCATCGGTGAAATGGCCCTTTCCGTAGAACCGGAAATGGAACAGGTATTCGTCGCCAGACCTTACAACATCCCTGCGGGAGCTGATTTCGAACGCAAGCTGTACGTATTTAAAAACTACCTGACCAAAACCATTAACAATACCGTTAAAGGGGTTAAAGACGATTTTTACATCGCATCTTTCTCCTCGCGGACAATCGTATATAAAGGCCAGCTTACCTCGCTTCAAGTCAGAACCTATTTCACTGAGCTGAGCGATAAGCGCGTTGTTTCGGCATTCGGGCTTATTCACTCGCGTTTTGCGACCAACACATTCCCATCGTGGAGATTGGCACAGCCTTTCCGCTACATCGCTCACAATGGCGAGATAAACACGCTACAGGGTAACCTGAACTGGTTCAGAGCAAGCGTAAAATCATTTGCCTCAAAATATTTTACAGCCGAGGAACTTAATATATTGTTACCGGTCATTGATGAGACCCAATCGGATTCCGGCTGTCTGGACAACATCGTCGAGTTGCTATTGCACTCCGGACGTTCGTTGCCACATGTATTAATGATGCTGATCCCGGAAGCATGGGATGGCAATGAGGACATGGACGAGCTGAAGCAGGCTTTCTATAAGTTTCATGCTACATTGATCGAACCCTGGGATGGCCCTGCAGCAATTGCCTTCACGAATGGCAACCTGATTGGTGCGACACTGGATAGAAATGGACTACGTCCTTCACGATATGCCATTACCAGTGACGACATCGTGATCATGGCCTCAGAAGCTGGTGCATTGGCTGTAGATCAGAGCAAGATCATCGAAAAGGGTCGTTTGACTCCTGGAAAGATGTTCGTTGTGGATATGGAGCAAGGAAGGATCATCAGTGATGCCGAAATAAAACAACAAGTATGCAGCAGCAAGCCTTATGCGAGCTGGTTGAATCAATACCAGATCAAACTGGAAGAACTTTCTGATCCAAGAGTGGTGTTTACCGGTTTATCACAGGAATCTATCTTCAGATACCAGCAGGTGTTTGGCTATACCAGGGAGGACATCGACATCATTCTTAAATCGATGGCGCTTGACGGAAAAGAGCCAATCGGATCCATGGGAACGGATATTCCGCTGGCGGTACTTTCACAGAAACCCCAACACATCACATCTTATTTCAAGCAGCTTTTTGCGCAGGTAACCAACCCGCCAATAGATCCGATCCGCGAGAAAGTGGTGATGAGTCTTGCCGGATTCATGGGTAACAATGGAAACTTGCTGGAAGAGAATCCGATGCAGTGCCATTGTGTGGGTATCAAACACCCAATCCTGACCAATCAGGAGCTGGAAAAAGTACGAAGCATTGATACCGGTGTGTTCCAGTCTAAAACACTGCAAACGTATTTCCGCGCAAGTGGTGAGCCTGGGGCGCTGGAGAAAGCTTTAGATCGTCTGTGCAGATATGCCGTAGATGCTGTGGAAGATGGTTTTCAAGTTATTGTGTTGTCTGACCGTGCACTGGATTCCGAACATGCTGCGATTCCTTCTTTACTGGCGGTTTCTGCAGTACACCACCACCTGATCCGTAAAGGTCATCGCGGTGCAGTCGGTCTGGTTGTAGAGGCCGGAGACGTATGGGAAGTTCACCATTTTGCCTGCTTGATCGGCTTTGGTGCAACTGCGATAAACCCGTACCTGGCATTGGAAACCATCACCGGATTCGAAGAAGAAGCATCCGTGAAGGCAGAAAAATTGATCCAGAACTACATATATGCAGTGAACAATGGGTTGCTGAAGATTTTCTCAAAAATGGGAATCTCAACACTTCAGTCGTACCACGGTGCACAGATATTCGAGATACTGGGCTTAAACAAACAGATTGTAGATAAATATTTCACAGGTGCCGTTTCGCGTATCGGTGGTTTGGGCATGGATGAACTTGCCAGAGAGACGTTAATCAAACACGTCAGGATCTTTGGAAAAGCGACCCGTCCGGACGCCATACTTCCAACCGGAGGAAATTACAAGTGGAGAAGAAAAGGGGAGCAGCATTTGTTCAATCCGCAGACGATTCACTTGCTTCAAAATTCTACGCGTAAGAACGATTACAATACCTACAAGCAATATGCAAAGCTTGTAAACGAGCAGACCAACCAGGCATTTACGATCCGTGGATTGTTCGACTTCAATTATAAAAGACCAGCCGTTCCTTTGGAGGAAGTTGAACCAATTGAAGGTATTTTAAAGCGTTTCGCTACCGGCGCAATGTCATTCGGTTCCATTTCTCATGAAGCCCACTCGACACTGGCCATCGCCATGAACCGCATCGGTGGGAAAAGCAACACAGGAGAAGGCGGCGAGGATGAACTGCGCTATGAAAAGATGGAGAATGGAGACTCCATGAGATCCGCCATCAAGCAAATCGCATCAGCCCGCTTCGGGGTAACGAGTAATTACCTGACCAACGCGGATGAGTTACAAATTAAAATGGCACAAGGCGCTAAGCCTGGTGAAGGCGGTCAGCTGCCTGGTGATAAGGTAGACGAGTGGATCGCTAAGGTCCGTCACGCAACGCCTGGTGTAGGGTTGATCTCTCCACCACCGCATCACGATATTTATTCGATTGAAGATTTGGCACAACTTATTTTTGATTTGAAGAATGCGAATCGCGCTGCAAGAATCAACGTAAAACTGGTTTCAAAAGCTGGGGTTGGTACGATTGCCGCTGGAGTAGCGAAAGCACATGCGGATGTGATCCTGGTCTCTGGATTTGATGGCGGAACAGGTGCTTCACCGTTAACCTCCATACAACACGCCGGCTTACCATGGGAACTTGGTTTGGCGGAAGCACACCAGACATTGGTAAAAAACCGTCTGCGCAGCCGTGTGGTTCTTCAGACTGACGGTCAGCTGAAAACCGGAAGAGACATCGCCATCGCAACTTTGCTTGGTGCGGAAGAATGGGGTGTGGCTACCGCTGCATTGGTGACCACCGGATGTATCATGATGAGAAAATGTCATCTAAATACTTGTCCGGTTGGGGTTGCAACTCAAAATCCAGAACTCAGAAAGTTATTTACCGGTGAACCGGAGCATGTAGTTAACCTGTTCTACTTCCTTGCACAGGATCTTCGTGAGACGATGGCAGAACTGGGCTTCCGTACCGTTGACGAGATGGTTGGTCAGGCGGATGCGTTGAGCGTACGTCCGATTGATCCTGAACACTGGAAGCTTAAGAACCTGGATCTATCTGCCATTTTATACAAAGCACCAGACAATGGATTAACTTTGTACAACAGTGAAAAACAAGACCATGGAATTGACCATGTACTGGATCTGGAGTTGATCAAAGCTGCACAACCTGCGCTGTTACATAAAGAACCGGTATTCAAATCGTTTGACATAAAGAATACCGACCGTACTACCGGCTCGATGCTTTCGAATGAAGTTTCGAAGATCTACAAAGGCGTAGGATTGCCGCCAAACACGATAAACTTCAAGTTTACCGGTTCTGCCGGTCAGAGTTTCGGTGCATTCTCCGCACGGGGAATCAGCCTGGAGCTGGAGGGTGAGGCGAACGATTACGTTGGTAAAGGGCTGTCAGGTGCAGAGCTTATCATCTATCCGTTCAAGAATGTGCAGTATGTTCCGGAACAGAATATCATCATTGGAAACGTAGCTTTATATGGCGCAACGTCAGGTGAGCTTTTTGCCAGAGGACAAGCCGGGGAGCGCTTTGCGGTACGGAACTCCGGAGCAACAGCAGTTGTTGAAGGTGTCGGTGATCACGGTTGTGAATATATGACCGGTGGAGAGGTCCTGATCATCGGCGATACCGGCCACAACTTCGCTGCAGGTATGAGCGGTGGTGTAGCCTGGGTATTCGATGCGAAGGGTGAGTTTCCAAACAAATGTAATCGCGAAATGGTAGACCTTGATCCGCTTACAGAAGAGGATGAATTAAGAATCAACCTGTTGTTGAGGAAACATATCAAGCTTACAGGCAGTAAGTTGGCAGAGTTCCTGTTAAGTGATTGGGCAACTCAGTCGGCACATTTTATAAAAGTATTCCCTAAAGAATACAAAGCTGTTTTATCAAAAAGAAGTAAAATCACAATATCTTAATTATGGGAAAAGTAACTGGATTTTTAGAGTATGAAAGGACTGCTCCTGTAAAGCAAGATGCAACGTTCCGTGTACAGCATTACAGCGAGTTTGTACAAACATTTGAAGCAGACCAGATCAATCACGAGGCAGCCCGCTGCATGGATTGTGGCGTTCCGTTTTGCCAGTCGGGCTGTCCTCTTGGAAACGTTATACCGGAGTTTAACGACGCGGTATATAAAGGCGACTTTGAGCTGGCATCAGACATTTTACTGAGCACCAACAACTTCCCTGAGTTTACGGGAAGGATATGTCCTGCACCGTGCGAATCTGCGTGTGTGCTGGGTATCAACAAATCACCGGTTTCTATAGAGGAAATTGAAAAGCACATTATTGAGATCGCCTTTGCAAAAGGATACATCAAGGCAGAACAGCCACTTATTCGTACCGGAAAAAGAGTTGCGGTAATTGGTTCCGGCCCGGCCGGTATGGCGGCAGCAGCCCAGTTGAATAAAGCTGGCCATGAGGTTGTCGTATATGAGCGGGATGATACCCCGGGGGGATTGCTGAACTATGGTATACCTGACTTTAAACTTCAGAAAGACGTTGTACAACGGAGAATAAGTCTGATGGAGAAAGAAGGCATTGAATTTAAGTGTAATGCCAATGTTGGGGTAAATGTAGAGCTGAGCACCTTGCTTAGGGAATATCATTCGATTGTTCTTGCAGGAGGATCAACCATTCCGAGAGACCTGAATGTAAAAGGAAGAGAAGGAAAGGGAATCTATTATGCGATGGATTTTCTGAAACAACAAAATAAAAGGGTCCGCAATTTTGCTGTAGATCAGGAGCCAATACTGGCTACAGGAAAAGACGTTATCGTAATTGGTGGTGGGGATACAGGTTCCGATTGTATTGGAACATCAAACCGCCACGGTGCGCGCTCTGTTACTCAATTTGAGATTATGCCAATGCCGCCGCAACAAAGAACTGCGAACATGCCTTGGCCGAGTTTCCCAATGCTGCTAAAGGTTACTTCCTCGCATGAAGAAGGCTGCAGCAGAGCCTGGGGTGTAAACACCAAGGAGTATATTCTTGATGAACAAGGCAACCTTAAAGGTCTTAAAGTTGTAGATGTAGAATGGGAAACAGACCCGAGCGGAAGACCTGTGCAGTTTAAAGAAATTGCTGGTACCGAGCGTGAACTGCCTTGCCAGCTTGTGCTATTGGCAATGGGATTTTTACACCCGCAAAAAGAAGGTTTGCTGGAGAAGCTGGGCGTCGAGCTTGATGCCAGAGGCAATGTCAAAGCAGAAGAAGGTAAATACCAGACCAACATTGCGAAGATCTTTGCAGCAGGAGATATGAGAAGAGGTCAATCGCTGGTGGTATGGGCGATCTCTGAAGGAAGAGAAGCAGCGAGAAAGGTTGACGAGTACCTTATGGGGTACAGTAAGTTGGCGACGAAAGACGGTATCGCTTACGCATAACTACTAAAACACTAAAAGCCATCATCCTTTACGCATGTAAAAGATGATGGCTTTTTTATGATCAGATAAATTGACGTTTATAGCCTCAGTTTGGCAAAGAAGTCCCACAAAACAATACCGGCTGAAATAACAATATTGAACGAGTGCTTGGTCCCGAATTGAGGAATCTCAATACATTCATCAATCGTTTTCATGACCTCATCACTTACCCCATTTACTTCGTTTCCAAAGATCAAAGCATATTTTTCATCTGGTTTAGGGCGATAACTATTCAGCATAACGCTACCTGATGCTTGTTCAATGGCGATAATCCGGTAGCCTTCTGCTTTGAGGCTTTCAACTGCCGCAAGCGTGTCGGGAAAATGCACCCAGTCGACAGACTGTGTCGCACCTAAAGCCGTCTTTTCTATTTCGC
>JARKUW010000188.1 GCA_029851965.1 Bacteroidota bacterium
ATGCAACGCTATCGCGACCATTCAAAGCGCCAGTTGCCATTACTTTAATGGTGTCGCTTTTACCGCGATTGGAGCGTGCAGTACGGGAATAAACAGAAAGGTCCTTGTTGGTTAAGAATTGATACAGCAGCTTTGTATAGGAAGTATGGTAGCCTAGACCGTCGTAATGGCTATTTGCGAGTTTTCTAAGTGCCGGCAGTTTATTCCAGGGCACTGAAGGGAAATCGTGGTGCTCATTGTGAAAACCTACATTTAGGTTGACAAGGTTAAGCCGGCCGTAATAGCTCTTGGTCTCCTGATGATCCCCATGGGTAAGGAAATGTTCCTGAATCCATCTCGCCCCGAGTGGATGAAGGCCAACGGAAAAGAAGAAGCTGAGCGTTAAATAAAGCAATGCCTTCAGTCCGAAAAAGTAAATGATCAGACCAGTAAAGCTAAACTGCACTACAAAATTTATGAATGTCCAGGTATCAAACATCTTTATTTCTTTAAGCCTCGTTGGACGGAGGGCTTGAAATATGGGGTAAAACAACAGCCAAATGGCTTTTCCAAAACCTGAATTGTTAATCAGTTTAGCTTCCCAGCGGAAGGGCATGTCTGCATCAAGCTCCTCCACTCCCTGATAGGAGTGATGCTTCATGTGGTATTTGGTAAAAGATACAGCACTGGGGAAAACCATTGGCAGATTGGCAATGATGCTCGCAATTACATTTAATGTCTTGTTTTTAAATACCAGATTGTGCGAACACTCATGGATGCAGACATATAAGGTGTGACAAGCAAATGCACCTATTAAATAGCCGGCAATTACACTCCACCACCACGCCTGATCTGCCAACACCCAGGCAAGAACCATTTGAACAGCCACACAGAACACTATAATCAGGAAAGTAAATGGATTTCGCCCAATCAATTCCCGTATTTCCGGATGTTGCTTGATAATTGTCTTCGTGCGCAGCTTGTGCGGCTCCCTATCATCTGACCAGTTGAAGCTTGTTCTTGTTGCCATTTCCCTTTAAATATTTTTAATTTCAATATACAAGATAGTATATAAATTAGAATAATATCACCACATGCGCGATTAAAAAAAATAGTGCTAGCACCTGTCATTCAACTTTTTCCGGAAGTCGGGATGGCAGAAGGGGACATGTCTCGCGTGCGAATAAAACACATGCTGAGCTGCTGGGGCATTCAGAGCTGTCCCCACGTAGTTTTTAACATAAAAACGGTAAATTACGGCCGATTATAATTCAAATGTGTTTATAAGTCAGGATGCCCGAAACGATTATCAAGTTAATAGGTGTAAGTAAGTCGTACGAAACGGGTGATTCCACCATAACGGCACTGGATACAACGGATCTGGAACTGAGTAAGGGCGAACTAACCTTGATCATGGGTCCTTCCGGATCAGGAAAGACAACGTTACTCTCTATCATTGGTTGTGTCATTTACCCGAGTACGGGTGAGGTGTTCTTTCTGAACAACAAAGTAACCAATCTTAAAGAAAGTGAGTTGGCTTCCATTCGGCTCAAGCAGATCGGCTTTGTTTTTCAACAGTTCAATTTACTGGAACCACTCAGCGCGCTGGAAAATGTGATGCAGCCTATGGTCCTTCAGGGGCTTCCAAAGGCTGAAATCAGACAACGTGCAGAAGAAGCGCTTGGTCAGGTCGGCTTGCTTGACCGCCTGAAATCGCTTCCCAAAAAATTAAGCGGAGGGCAAAAACAACGCGTCGCTATCGCCAGAGCTTTGGTCACCAATCCAAACATCGTGTTGTGCGATGAACCCACGGCGTCATTAGATGCCAAAAGCGCATCCATCGTCATGGAGGAATTACAGCAGCTCGCAAAGCAAGGGAAGGCAGTTATAATTGTGACACATGACTTACGATTACGCAAGTTTGCTGACCGCATCATCTATGTAGAGGAGGGTAAAGTTTCAACAACGATATCAAATGAAGAAGATTACAAATAATTTATTAGGGACAGCTATCACCTGTATATTAATTTCCTGCAGTGGGGATAAAAAAGAAAAGAAAGTGCCGCCGAGTCCCGCTCAGACCATTGCGCAGGCGACTGAAGTTATCGGCATCGGCAAGATCCTTCCGAAGTCAGGCGTGATCGAATTGTCTTCCATCCGCCCGGGCATTGTGGACAAATTACATGTCAAAGCTGGTGACTCCGTAAGAAAAGGTAACGTCTTGCTCACACTGCAGTCGCAGGAGCAACAACTTGCAGCAGCCGAAACGTCCAGCCAGCTGGCCACGCAGCGTGCGAAGAACCAAAGTGATATCTACCAGCTAGGAATGGAAGAAACCAAATTGGAAGAGCTGTATAAAACATATACAACCAGCAAGCAACTGGCAGAAAAAGGCTCAGAAACGCAGGAGGTTCTACAAACCGATTACTCGAACTACCGGCAACAGCAGCAGAAAGTTGAACAAGCGAAACAACAGCTGTCCATCAATCAGAAAACCCTCCAGGAGTTGGATCGTAAATCGCAGATTTCCAATTTCAATCTTGCGGAGCAGCAGATCAAGGCACCTGCTGATGGCGTGATCATCAGTCTTGATACCCGAGTAGGACAATCCCTGGCCGCAAACGCCGGCTTTGGCGAACTTGCCCCTGCAGAGGAATTGGTGGCTGAATGTGAAGTGGATGAACTCTATGCGCACCGGATCAAACCGGGGCAGAAAGTGCTGATCTATGCAACTGGTAACTCCGCTTCGGTGGGAGCAGGCGTGATATCAGAGGTAGGGACATCTTTACAGGCTAAATCGATACGGTACGAAAAGATTGGAGAAGGAGAGGACAGACGTGTCAGGCGGTTTACAGTAGCCATAACAAACGCAACAAAAGAGTTGCTGATCAACGATAAAGTAGAATGTAAAATTCAACTTCGATAATGATGTTGTTACTTGCCTACAAATTCATAAAGTTCGACAAGTCTAAAAGTATAGGCATCGTAACCGCTATTGTCATCAGCATATTTCTTATTGGACAGCAATTGGGACTGCTGGGTTTCTTGATGGGGCTGATGGGCAATCTGGCCGGCAACGCCAATGTAACCAGCCGGGATATCTGGGTGATTGAAAGTCAGTCCGAAAACATGAACGTGCTCAACAAAATCGACGAGCGCTATGTCCAGGAGCTGCGTAGCATTGCTGGTGTTGAGCAAACCGATCCCGTCCTGATCGTAAATGGACAAGCTTCTTTTTTAAACGGAAGGACTGCCGGCATTGTGCTTATTGGAAGTGAAGCACCCATGTTTATCGCCGGCCCAAAACCGGAGCGGATCCTGGAAGGTAGAATCACCGACCTTACTGCCCCCGAAGCCCTTTCCGCGGAGTTTTTCAATGCCTCCTCGTGGAAAACTGACATTTACGTAAACAAGGAACTGGAGATCAACGGTAAAAGTGCCCGCATTAAATTGATCACAAAAAAGGCACAGGGATTTGGTGGTGACTATATGTACACTACGCTCGAGAATGCACGCTTTTACGGAAACCTGGAACCTTCTGCAGTAAGTATGATTTCCGTACGCATTAAAGAGGGAGCGGTTAAAGAAGATGTTATTGCACGAATCAACAGCGTATTTCCCAAATTGCGTGCATGGGATGTCGAAGCACTCCGGTCCTCCACGGTCAGAGAGATTTTGATTTCTTCGAATATGGGTATGAGCTTCGGAACGCTTGTTGTCTTTGCGATGATTAGCGGTTTTTTCATAATCGGCCTTACCTTATATTCATCCGCCCTGGACCGCATAAAAGATTATGGAACATTGAAGGCAATCGGGGCCCGCAGTGGGTATGTGAATAGGTTGATTGTTGCACAGGCATTTTTGTATGCCCTGATGGGTTTCGCCGTGGCTTTACTGCTGCTGATTGGTTTTCAGCAGGGGGTGAAAAGCAGTGGATTGGATATCAGTTTGAACGTGCCGTTTATTTCATTTCTTTTCGGATTGACCTTGCTGATATCCATCGGCGGATCATTATTTGCCGTTCGAAAGATCTCGAAATTAGAACCGGCTTCAGTATTTTGATTTTTATGAGAAGTATACTTTTTTTCATCTTTTATATCTCGATGAGCGCTTCGGGCTTTGCACAAGGCTTTTCCATTGACGATTTATGGAATAGCTTTGGTTCTGATCAAAAACTTAAACAAGCCAGGACACAACTATCGATTGCAGATATAAAGCTTAAGACAGAGAAAGGTACACGTTTGCCCCTGATCTATGCAGACGGCAATTTACAGCGAAATCTGATCATCCCTTCCACACCGGTGCCTGCTATTGCCTTTGACCCGAGTGCGAATCCCGGTGACATTTTGCCGCTCCAGTTCGCTACAGACTGGTCGGCAAAAGTTGGTCTTCAGTTTTCCATGGATTTATTTAACCCCGCTAAAAGTGCTTCTATCAAAAGTGTAGCGTTGGATAAAAAAGCTGCTCAGCTGGATTACGAGCAAACATTGAAGGATTGGAAGAAGAATGCCACAATTGCATACGGAAAGGTAGTCGTCTCTTCCAAACAATACCTGGAAGCTGCAGCCGACTCCGCAACATATGCCGGAATTTTAGCCGTTGTAACTGAGCGGACGAAAGCGGGAAGAGCAAGCACGCTCGATCTAAATAGGGCCAAACAGGAGTTGTTAAGAAAGCAAACACAGCTTGCATAAGCATACCGCGTACTGGAAGTTGCCAATATTGAATTGTCCGCTTACGCAGAAACCGGCAAGTACGGTTTCTTGTCCAGCTCCATGGAAAAGATCGTTAAAAAGCTTCGTAAAACAGATGAGAACATTGCTTTAGAGCGGCTAGCGATTGACCGTGATAAAGTTGAATTACAGCAGAAAAACCTTAAACTTCAGGCGCTGCCTTCCTTTACCCTGAATGCTTTTTATGGAAGCCAGTATTTTAATAATGATTTTTCACTCCTGAACCGCGAACGTTGGTATGGAAACAGCTATGTGAACATTGGTTTTCGACTGCCCATTTCAGAAGCGGCCGACCGGGCATTAAAGAGAAAACAGCTGATTTTAGAAAAGCAACTTGTTGGCTCACGATATAAGGAACAGTTGGAATTAGATGCTTCCAGCCGGAAAACTCAAGAAGCAAATATAAGCTACGCATCAAAGGTGCTCGAAAATGCCAGGACCATCGAGGCCGTATCGGCCCAAAATGTGGACCTGGTAGAGTCGAGGTATAAAGCAGGCAAAATATTGTTGACCGAACTGAACGAGGAATTGAGTGCCAGGTTCAAAAACAGACAGGATGTATGGAAGGCAGAATACGACTATCTGTTGGCTGTGCTGGAGACCCTGTAATTTTAAATATTTTTATAATTTGCTGATTTTCTTATCTTTAAGTAGATATTAAAATTATGGTTATGACTTATTTAAGGAACATCGCGCTGGTCATTGTGTTTATGATTGGCGTCTCATTCACGTCTTTCCATCATGGATGGGCGAATTACGACCAGAACAAGGTGCTGGACTTCAAAACAACCATTGAATCGTCTACCTTCGAGAACCCTCATGCACTTGCAAAAGTACAGTACAACAATAAGCTGTGGACGGTTTATCTTGCACCAGCAAGCCGGATGACAGCACGGGGGCTTTCCGCTGAAATGATCAAAAAGGGTACTGCCGTCCGGATTGTTGCCTATCCGCATAAATCCATAAAAACCGAAATGAGGGCAGAAAGACTCTTTATCAATGACACCAAATACGAGTTGCGGTAGTTGGAACCATCTCCCTACACCAATTTTT
This sequence comes from Bacteroidota bacterium, assembly GCA_029851965.1. Classification (GTDB taxonomy): domain Bacteria; phylum Bacteroidota; class Bacteroidia; order Sphingobacteriales; family Sphingobacteriaceae; genus Pedobacter. The sequence continues at coordinate 5,766 of JARKUW010000188.1, forward strand.
TAGCTCTTATGGAGCAGTCTTCGTGGGCAAGGTTTATCCGCCAATCCACCTACCTGTACCCGGCGCTTGAAATTGTGCACATCGCCGGAATCGTAATTTTAGTCGGTGCAGCATTCTTATTTGACCTCCGCCTGCTGGGGTATAGAAAAGGGCAATCGGTGTACCACTTGTCGGCCTACCTGTTACCGGTCTCCAGAAAGGGTCTGCTGCTGATCATTCCCTCCGGGATATTGCTTTTTATTACGAACGCCAGGGCACTTGGTGTTGATCCGGTATTCTGGACCAAAATGGCATTGTTGCTGGTCGCTGCGCTCAACGTGATGGTATTTCATCAATTCATTTTCAACAAAGGAACTCCGTTACGTTCCGGCCGAGAATTTCATTTTCCAGCCCGAATATCGGCCCTGGTCTCCATTGTAAGCTGGATCGGGATCATCATTTGCGGCCGCCTGCTTGCTTACTAGATCAATCCATCTTTAACTTCCGGGTCGGGCAATGGCCGTGTTTTGCAGGCTACTGTCCCAGTCCTTCCAGACAGGCTCATAGCCCTGAGCAGAAATCATTGCAGCGATTTCTGCTGCAGGTCGTTCATCGGAGATTTCAAACTGTTCCAGCGTTTGTGGTGCAACAACATAGCCGCCCGGATTTGTTTTCGAGCCGGCACTCATCGATGTGATGCCGAGTTTGACGACATGGTTCCTGAAGTTGACAGATTCACGGGTAGAGATAGAAAGCTCCACTTCTTCGTTGAACAACCGGTATGCGCAGATCAGCTGCACCAACTCCTTATCGCTCATCACTACTTTAGGCTCCAAACCCCCGCTAAACGGTCGAAGCCGCGGAAAGGAGATGCTGAATTTACTTTGCCAGTATTCCTTTTCAAGATAGGAGAGATGCAGCGCAGTGAAGAGCGAATCGGTTCTCCAGTCTTCGAGGCCAATCAACACACCCAAGCCAATTTTATGTACGCCGGCCTGTCCGAGTCTGTCCGGCGTTTCCAGCCGGTAACGGAAGTTGGATTTCTTGCCTTTCGGATGGTGTTTGCGATAATCCTCCTGATGATATGTTTCCTGATAAACCAGCACGGTGTTTAACCCATGTAATTTTAATTCCTGGTAGTCTGTCAGATCCAGTGGTTGTACTTCCATGGAGATCTGGGAAAAGTGTGGTCGGATTAGATCCAGCACCATCTTGAAGTAGTCGGTGTGTACAGACTGATTGGCTTCGCCCGTCACCAGTAGAACGTGATCATACCCCATCTTCTTAATTGCTGCGACTTCCTGCATGATCTCTATCGGAGACAATGTTTTTCGCTTCACTTTGTTGTCGTAACTAAAGCCACAATATGTGCAAATGTTGTTGCATTCATTGGAGAGGTATAGCGGAACATACATCTGGATAACTTTTCCAAAGCGCTTTAGGGTTAGCTGTTGGCTAAGCTGCGCCATATGTTCCAGGTAAGGCATTGCGGCCGGCGAAATTAATGCCTTAAAGTCTTCCAAAGACCGGTTCGTGCTAATTAACGCGCGTTCTACATCGGCGGCACATTTATCATAAATGCTTTGCCGGACGTGGTCCCAGGTATGCGCCTGAAATATGTTGCTGAAACTATTCATCTAAGAAGGAGGTTAGTGGACTGCTTGCTGAAGCATACCTGTTCATTGGAGCGAGTTTGGATTCAAAGGCCAGCCGGCCGGATTCAACAGCCATCTTAAAAGCAATGGCCATCTGTTCCGGATCCCTGGAGATGGCAATCGCGGTATTAACAAGCACAGCGTCTGCTCCAATCTCCATTGCTTTTGCCGCATCTGACGGCGCACCTATGCCAGCATCGATGATGACGGGAACGGTACTCTGACTGATGATGATCTCGAGGAAATCTATGGTCTTCAGTCCTTTGTTGCTGCCAATGGGCGATCCCAGTGGCATAACAGCAGCAGTGCCCACATCTTCCAGCCGTTTACACAGCACCGGATCGGCATGGATATAAGGCAATACCACAAAACCCAGCCGGACGAGTTCCGCTGTCGCTTTAAGGGTCTCAATAGGATCGGGCATCAGGTATTTGGGATCTGGATGGATCTCCAATTTTATCCAGTTCGTTTCCAGTGCTTCCCGGGCGAGCTCTGCAGCAAATACGGCTTCGGTGGCGTTGCGGACGCCAGAGGTGTTTGGCAGTAGGTTGATGTGAACATGATTTAAATGCTGGAGGATGTCGTCATCTTTTTCCTTCATATTAAGGCGCTTCAGGGCTACAGTTACGAGTTCAGAACCCGATGCAAGCAGCGCTTTTTCCATATCAACAGCCGAGCTAAATTTGCCGGTGCCGGTAAACAAGCGGGAATTAAATGTTTTATCTGCGATTTTCAACATGGTAATCTCTTTAAGACTGTAAGTATTCGTGGATCAATTCGAGTTCTTGAGCGGTATCCGGCCGATTGGTTAAGGCACCGGAGACGGCCACGCCATAAACGCCAGCAGCCATCAGGCCGGGTAGATCCGATGCCTGAATTCCCCCGATGGCTATAACCGGAATGTTTATCCCCGCGTCTTTAACCTTTTTCATAATTTCCTGGTAACCTTTTAGTCCAATAACCGGACTGAGGTTCTGTTTCGTTCTGGTGAACCGGTAAGGTCCTAATCCGATATAATCGGCACCGGCATCTACATGCTGCAGAATATGTTCAAAAGTATTCGCCGTGCCGCCGATGATCATTTTTGTGCCGGTTATCTCGCGGGCCTTCCCGACAGGCATGTCCTGAAGGCCCAGATGCACCCCGTCGCATTCAGCGTGCTTGGCCACAACGGGATAGTCGTTCACAATTAACTTTGCCCCGAAGTGTTTACACAATACATGAGCTTCGAGTGCAAGTTCCAGTACTTTTTCCTCAGGTTGGTCTTTGATGCGGAGTTGTATCCATTTGCCGCCCGATTGGAGCACTTGTGCAATGGAATCCAGGTGCGATCCGTTTGCTGCCGCCTGTGAGATATAATGAAGTTTGTCTATCATAAGTGATGATACCCCAGGGGGCTTTTGTGGGAGTTTAAAAAATGATTGATATACGTTTTTGCCAGGCCACATGATGCCGGCAGGGAATGGCCGAGTGCCAGGTTTGCGCTAACAGAAGCCGACAAAACACAGCCTGATCCGTGCTTTGCATGGGCGCGCAACGCGCCAGACCTGTAGGTATGAACTTGCTTTCCATCAAACAAAAAATCGGTTCCCCGCTCTGCACTGTTGTGCCCGCCCTTAAGTAGGATGGGGCATGATCTTGACCAGATATTTGCGGCTTCTTCAACCTTCAGGCGGCCACCAATGGTTTGCATTTCCGGGTAGTTGGGCGTCAGCAGGTCGATCATTTGGAGTACCGGCCGCATGGTATCCAATATGTTTTCCCAGTTGTGAAATGAATAACCTGCACTTGCTTCAAGTATGGGATCGACAACAATCTTAATGTCCGGAGTTTTCCGCCTGAGGTACCGGATCAGGTGTTCCAATTCGGGAAGGTCTCTGATCAACCCGATCTTACACGCCATGATCCTGAACTTTTCGACCAAAGGTTCCAGCTGCGCAATGATCTTGTCTACTCCGAGCCATTCGTTACTGATAAAGTCGCTGTCGGTTTGGACGGTCAGCGCGGTACAGATGCCGAAGCCATATACCCGGTGTTGCTCAAAGCATTTGATGTCGGCAAGGATGCCGGCACCTCCGGAGGGATCAAGCCCTGCAATGCTTACTGCAAACGGTCGTTGGTCTGCCATAATGTTTTTGTTTTTAAGAAGGTTGCGACGGCGCCAGTCGGGTAATTCCAGATGCAACCCAATAGTGCTATCCCATCAAACATCATGTCTCGAACACGGTTGATGTTGTCCGGCTGAATTCCGCCTAAAGCGATTACCTGCGTGGGAGCGCCACTGGTATCCAGTCGAAAGTGCTGGTCGGTTATGGCTCGGTATCCCGGTTTGGACAGGCTGTCAAACACCGGACTGAAAAAGGTATAGTCAAAGTGTTTCAGCAAGCTGAGTTCATCCTGTCGGTGCACTGACGTACTGCGGATGTGCGCTGTACCACACCCATGTTCGGCTGCATTGCTTCTGCGTGCCTGAGGATAATGAAGTCTGTTGATGTTAAAATCCTCTGCGAGCTCATGATACTGATGTAGGGAAATGCGGTTATGGTAGCGCGGGTTTATGCCGCAAAGAAAGTGCTGGTAATCCAATTTGCTGTACCCGGGTTTGCGCAGATGGAAGATTTGTAAACCAGCCTCAAACAGCTGGTTTACAATTGTGTATTCATCTTTTATGTGCGTTGGGTAAGATATAATGATGGGTTCCATTCTTTATTATAAATAAAGTTCACTCCCTTTTGCCATGAACTCCTTCGATTTTTCTGCCATCCCCTTTTCCAGCGCCTCAGCTTCGGCTAGGCCTTGCGTCGCTGCATAATCCCGGACATCTTGTGTAATCTTCATTGAACAGAAATTCGGACCACACATGGAGCAGAAATGGGCGATTTTGGCACCTTCGGCAGGTAAGGTTTCGTCGTGAAATAACTTAGCCGTATCGGGATCGAGCGAAAGATTAAACTGATCTTCCCACCGGAATTCAAACCTGGCCTTGCTCAATGCATTGTCCCTGTACTGTGCTCCGGGATGCCCCTTGGCCAGGTCAGCAGCGTGTGCTGCAATCTTATAGGTAATAACCCCGTCCTTAACGTCCTTCTTGTTTGGAAGTCCCAGGTGTTCCTTGGGAGTCACGTAACACAGCATTGCAGTACCAAACCAGCCGATCATTGCCGCGCCAATTGCAGAAGTAATGTGGTCATACCCCGGTGCAATATCCGTGGTTAGAGGGCCCAGCGTGTAGAAAGGTGCTTCTCCACAATGCTCCAGTTGCTTATCCATGTTCTCTTTGATCAGGTGCATGGGGATATGTCCGGGCCCTTCAATGATGGTTTGCACATCATGCTTCCAGGCGATTTTCGTCAGCTCCCCTAAGGTTTCCAGTTCTGCGAACTGCGCAGCATCATTCGCATCTGCAATGCAACCCGGCCTCAAGCCGTCACCTAGTGAGAACGCAACATCATAGCTTTTCATGATCTCACAAATTTCTTCAAAATGGGTATACAGGAAATTTTCCTGGTGATGCGCCAGGCACCATTTGGCCATTATTGAGCCGCCACGGGATACAATTCCGGTGATCCTTTTTGC
>JARKUW010000203.1 GCA_029851965.1 Bacteroidota bacterium
CAGTGCTGAGACATTCGACCTGATCATTACGGACATGCAGATGCCGGACATGGATGGTATCATGCTCGCTGAAGAAATCAGGTCACGATCCATTCAGCTTCCGATTCTGCTTTTGAGTTCTATCGGCCTGGAAATAAAACCACAAAATCGCGATCTCTTTGCCGGTGTGCTAAATAAGCCGGCTAAAACCAAACAGCTGGTGTATATGATTCGACAGGCACTCTCGCAGTCGCCCTCCAATATAGCTTTAAACCGCTCACAAACCACCAGGCAGCTGGATGCAGCCTTTGCGCGGCAACATCCGCTCGAGATCCTGGTGGCAGAGGACAACCCAATCAATACCAAGCTGATCACCCTTGTGCTTGCCAAACTCGGCTACACGGTTGATGTCGCTGAGAACGGAGCAGTCGCCATTGAGATGTCTGTCAAAAAACAATACAACTTGATCCTGATGGATGTACTGATGCCGGAGAAAGACGGGATTGATGCGACAAAGCACATCAGGAGTTTAAACGGGCACCAGCCGCGGATTGTTGCAATGACGGCAAATGCGATGCAGGACGACCGGAGCGACTGCATCAATGCGGGTATGGACGACTATATGGCGAAGCCGCTTGAGTTTAATTTACTGATGGACGTACTTAAGAAGGCCTCGCTGCTTCGCAACACCGGAAGCGAATAAAGTCTGTGGAGCTCAACGCGGCACTTTAACAACAATCCGGGCCTGGAATGAAGCAAAAAGTCACAAAATGTGACACGTGTAACATTGGTGCCCCCATTTTTTCTTAATTTCGACCCATGAAAGAAACAGTCGTTAGTGGCATACGGCCAACTGGCAAATTACATTTAGGAAATTATTTTGGTGCTGTAAGCAATTTCATAAAAATGCAGCATGAGTACAACTGCTACTTCTTTATAGCAGATCTACACTCTTTAACTACCCATCCAACGCCATCAGATCTACACGGCTTTGTAAAACACGTTCTTGTAGAATATCTTGCATGTGGCATTAATCCCGAAGAAACAACGATATATATCCAGTCGGACGTTCCCGAAGTCGCAGAATTGTACCTGTACTTAAATATGAATGCCTATATGGGCGAACTGGAAAGAAGCACTTCATTTAAGGATAAAGTACGATCGCAGCCTGACAATGTGAACGCCGGTCTGCTCACCTACCCTTCTTTGATGGCTGCAGACATCCTGATCCATAAAGCTACCAAAGTTCCTGTAGGTAAAGATCAGGAGCAACACCTGGAGATGACCCGTACATTTGGAAACCGTTTCAACCGCCTATATAATACCGACTACTTTCCGGAAGCCTTTGCATTTAACTATTCTGAGAACCTGATTAAGGTTCCGGGTCTGGATGGCAAAGGAAAAATGGGAAAATCTGAAGGAGATGCAAACTGCATTTACCTGTCCGATAGCCCGGAAATCATCCGCAAGAAAGTATCACGGGCGGTAACAGACGGCGGCCCAACGGAAGAAAACCAGGAAAAACCCGAAGCCATACAAAACCTTTTTGAACTGATGAAAATTGTATCCACTCCGGATACCCTGTCTCATTTTGACGAGCTATACAGCAAAATGGCCATCCGGTATGGCGACTTCAAGAAGCAGCTGGCGGAAGATATGATTGTATTCAACTCACCTATACGGGAGAAAATAGAAGACATTGCGAAAGATACAGATTATTTACGCAAGGTAGCGGAACATGGCGCAGCGAAAGCAAGGGAAAGTGCACAAAAAACCATCAGGGACGTTCGGGAGCTCATCGGTTTTAAACCTTTCTAATCCGCATGTCCGTTCCTATCTCTGGTCCTTTTCATCTATTCTCAAATAACTAAATATGCATATCGCAATTGTGGGCAACATCGGTGCCGGAAAAACAACCTTAACAGGACTACTTGCTAAGAACTACGGCTGGGAAGCCTTATATGAGGCAGTTGACAACAATCCATATCTCGAGGATTTCTACAGCGACATGAAGCGCTGGAGCTTCAACCTTCAGATCTATTTCCTGAACAGTCGTTTCCAGCAGATTGTGGAAATCCAGAAATTCAACCGCAACGTGATCCAGGACCGTACCATTTATGAAGATGCATATATCTTTGCAGAGAACCTTCATGAAATGGGTCTGATGACGACAAGGGATCACGACAACTACCAGGCAATTTTTGAAAATATTACCTCCTTTATTAAGCCACCTGATTTACTGATTTATTTGAAGGCGTCTGTGCCTACCCTGGTTAATAATATCCAGCGGCGTGGACGGGAATACGAAGCCAGTATCCGGATCGATTACCTGTCCAAGCTGAACGAAAAATATGAAGCCTGGATTAAAGGATACAAACAGGGAAAACTGCTTATCCTCGATAAGGACAAGCTCGATTTCAGCAGTAACCCGGAAGACCTTGGCGCGATTATCCAATCCATTGAAGCAGAAATTCACGGTTTATTCTAATGAAGGTTCTAGGTATCATACCCGCACGATATGCATCGACAAGATTTCCCGGCAAGCCGCTTGTAGAGATCGATGGCAAGAGCATGATCCGAAGGGTCTATGAACAGGCCGGAAAATGCCAGGCACTGGATGCAGTGGTTGTGGCCACGGACGATGCACGAATTGCGGAGGAGGTCAGCCGCTTTGGCGGTCGGTTTCACCTGACCCGCAGCACGCACCAAAGCGGCACTGACCGCTGTGCGGAAGTTGCGGAGGCATATCGGGATTATGATGTGGTCATCAATATTCAGGGTGACGAGCCTTTTATAGATCCGGACCAGATTACGCTGCTGGTGTCGTGCTTTCACAGGGATACTGTTCACCTGGCAACGCTGATTAAAGCGATCAAGTCTGATGAAGAACTGTTCAACATCAACCAGCCCAAAGTGGTGATCAATACCCTGGGAGAAGCCATCTACTTTAGCCGCCAAACGATTCCTTTTCTCCGGGGCGTTGAGAAAGACAGCTGGCTGAGCCATCATCAGTTCTATAAGCATATTGGAATCTATGGTTACTCACGGGATACCCTGCTGGAAGTCACCAGGCTTAGCCCCTCTGCGCTGGAGTTGTCGGAGAGCCTGGAGCAGCTCCGGTGGATTGAAAACGGGTACCGCATACAGACCGCCATCACCACCATTGAGACCATTGCGATAGATACGCCGGAAGATTTGAGAAAAATCAGCCCCGCATCAGATCATTAATTGTTATCTTTAGTTTTAGAATGCGCCTTCATGAATAGACTTTTTATTACGCTTATTTTTTCGTGTTTATTTTTATTTGCCTGCACCCGCGATTCGGGGTCTGGCGGGAGCGGCAATCCGCGCACAGCCTCCTCCATGAACCTTAAAGAGGTTAAGCAGGTGACCAGGCCTTTTACAGATGTAGACAAGCAGGACACCTTCCGCGTGGTGCTGACGGGAGAAAAGCCAAAGGAGATGCTGCTTTCTTTCAGCATCATTTCTCATGAGGGTAAAGAAGTCTACAAACAGGAATTTAAAGCAGCGCAAATTCTGGAAAGCTATAAAGGAAATCTGGACTTAAAAAAAGAGGCGAGTCAGATCAAGTTTATGCACGACGAACTGAACCTTTTTCTCGATGAAGAAAACTTCCTGGAGCCGGCGGTGACGGAGAATGAACAACCGGACAAGAATGCCACAGACCTCGCTTTTTATGAGGAGCTGAAGCAATCGGAATTAAATGGATTTAAATATCGCCTGGGTAAAGAACGGCAGGTGTATATCGCTTGGTCGCAAAAAGCCCTGAAGGTCAAGGTATATTATCAATGTTGTTAGCCGTTCCAGAAGCCAGAAGGTGATGTTCCGTTGCTGCCGCATTTTTTCCAAAAGAAAACCTGCCCCCTAAGTTTTATTTCTTAACTTTGTATCCCGTACAAAAACAATTAAAAAAGCATCAAAAAAGCTTTTTTTATAACTCACAAACATGACTAAGTATATTTTTGTTACGGGCGGTGTTACTTCCTCATTAGGTAAGGGCATCATTTCCGCTTCATTGGCCAAACTTTTACAGGCACGGGGTTACACAGTAACCATTCAAAAGTTCGATCCCTACATTAACATCGACCCAGGAACGCTAAATCCATACGAACATGGAGAATGTTTTGTTACGGAAGATGGTGCAGAAACAGATCTGGATCTTGGACACTATGAACGCTTCCTGAATACCCCAACATCACAAGCCAACAATATTACCACTGGTCGTATTTATCAGAACGTTATCAATAAAGAACGTAAAGGTGAGTATCTTGGTAAAACCGTACAGGTTGTACCACACATCACAGATGAGATTAAACGCAATATGCGTATCCTGGGTGAAACCGGACAGTTCGATATCGTGATCACCGAATTGGGTGGAACTGTTGGCGATATTGAGTCGCTTCCGTTTATTGAAGCCGTGCGTCAATTTAAATGGGAAGCCGGTGCTAACAATGCGATCGTTATTCACCTTACACTCATCCCATTCCTTGCGGCTGCAGGTGAGTTGAAGACAAAACCTACACAACACTCCGTGAAAGCCCTCCTGGAATATGGTATTCAGCCAGATATCCTGGTTTGCAGAACCGAGCGTCACATCAATGCAGATATCCGTAAGAAAATTGCGCTGTTCTGTAATGTGAACCTGAATGCCGTTGTCGAGTCGATCGATGCACCGACGATATACGATGTTCCCCTATTGATGTTGAAGGAACAGCTGGACAAAACCGTACTTAGCAAATTGAAACTACCAAGCCGGAATGAACCAAACCTGGAGCATTGGAAGGACTTCCTTGGAAGGCTTAAAAATCCAACTTCAGAAGTAAACATCGGCCTGATTGGAAAATACGTTGAACTGCCCGATGCATATAAATCCATTATTGAATCTTTCATTCATGCGGGCTCGAAAAATGAATGTAAGGTTAATGTAGAGTACATCCACTCTGAAGGTTTGTATGCCGACAACGCAAAGGAAAAATTAGGCCATCTTCATGGTGTACTTGTTGCTCCTGGGTTTGGAAGCCGTGGTATCGAGGGTAAGATAGACGCCATTCGGTATGTACGCGAAAACAATGTTCCTTTCTTCGGCATCTGTCTGGGTATGCAGTGTGCAGTGATCGAATTTGGTAGAAACGTGTTGGGTTTAAAAAATGCGAACACAACGGAAATTGACGAAAACACAGCAGATCCGGTGATTAACATGATGGAAGACCAGAAAGCAATCACCAACAAAGGAGGTACGATGCGCCTTGGATCTTATCCATGTGACCTGAAAAGAGGCAGCAAGGCGTTTGCGGCCTATGGCAAACCTCACATTACCGAAAGACACAGACATCGTTATGAGTTTAACAATACATATTTAAAGCAATTTGAAGAAGCTGGTATGATTGCTTCGGGCATAAACCCGGATAGCCAGCTGGTAGAGATTATTGAGCTGAAAAACCATCCGTTTTTTGTTGGCGGACAATTTCATCCCGAATTAAAGTCCACAGTAGCTAATCCTCACCCACTTTTTATTAAATTTGTCGCCGCTGCAATGGAGTATGCGAAGAAGAACACCAATAAATTCGTTTAAAAATAAATAATGGATAAAAATACCTTTACAGGATTATTCCTGATCATGATTGTTTTGGCAGGATCTTTCTATTTTTTCAAGCCTACGGAGGCGGAATTTAAGAGGGAGAGTGAAAGAATTACTGCAGACTCGATCGCTAAGAACAGCAGTGCTGCTGCAGCAGCACCTGCTGCCACTACTGCGGCTACGGCTCCTGCTCCACTGGATTCAGCGGCACTGAAAGGTCCGTTTGGCAGCAACCTTACCGGCGTTGCACAAACAACTGTGTTGGAAAACAATCAGTTGAAATTAACACTGACCAATAAAGGGGGTAAAATCCTGTCTGTTGAGGTTAAAAATGAAAAAACATATTCGGGCAAGCCGCTGATCTTATTTAGCGGTGATGAAAACAAGTTTGGATTAAAGCTGAATGTTAATGGAAAGATCATAAATACCAATGATCTGTACTTTACTGCTCAGAAATCCGGTACCGGCGTAACGATGCGTGCAAATTACAATGCAGACAAGTACGTTGAATATTTCTACGACTTGCAGCCCGACAAAAACAATGTGACATTCAACATCAATTTGAATGGTTTAAATCAGGTTGTACAGGGCAATGCCATCACGCTGAACTGGGAGACCATCTTGTTGGAACAGGAGAAGTCGGTAACCAACGAGCAGCGCTATTCTGCACCTTACTACAAGTATCAGAATGAAAACCCCGATCACCTGGACTTCGCAAAAGATGTGAAAGAAGAATTAAATGAAGGAAAGATCGAATGGATCGCATTTAAGCAGCATTTCTTTTCAGGTATTTTGATTCCGAAGGACGGCTTTAACAAAGGAGAAGTTGAGGTAAAAGTTACCACTGCTCCGGGTCAGGTAAAATGGTACGGTGCCAACCTGCAGCTTCCGTTTAACCAGCTTGCGGCGCAAAGCTATGCCATGAGCTTTTATTTCGGTGACAACAAGTTCTCGAATTTGCAAAAACAAGGTCATGAGATCGAGAAGATCGTTGAAATGGGCTATTGGCCATTGAAATACATCAACCGCTTTGTCGTGTTGCCTGTGTTCAACTTCCTGGAAGGCTTTGGCTGGGGATATGGCTTAATTATTCTTGTGCTTACCGTTTTACTTAAAGTTGTACTGTCACCACTGACTTATAAGTCCTACATCTCGATGGCTAAGATGAGAATTCTGAAGCCGGAGATGGATGAGATCAAAGCTAAAGTGGGTGAAGACAATCCGACGTTATTGCAGCAGGAATACCTCAAGCTATACAAGCAGGTGGGTGTTAATCCGCTTGGAGGCTGCTTGCCGATGGTGCTACAGCTTCCTATCGTAATGGCATTCTTCTTCTTCTTTCCGAATTTATTTGAGTTAAGAGGGGAAAGCTTTTTATGGATGCATGATTTGTCGACTTACGATGAGTTTGTAAAATTCGGCTTTAAGGTTCCTTTCATCGGCGATCACCTGAGTCTGATGTGTATCCTGATGACGATCTCTACGTTGATCTTCACTTATTTCAACAACCAGGTGTCTGGTGCAACAGGACAGATGAAATACATTGGATACATCATGCCAATTGTCTTCCTTGGTGTACTGAATGATTATCCTGCAGGTTTGAACTACTACTATTTCTTAGCGAATATGCTAACCTTTGGTCAGCAGTTCTTAATCAAGAGCATGGTTAATGATGAAAAGATTCATGCCATTCTAAAAGAGAACAAGCTCAAGCCAGAAGAGAAGAAAAAGAAGTCTAAGTTTCAGACGCGGCTGGACGACTATATGCGCCAGCAGCAGCAAACAAAAATTCAGGAGAAAAAGAGTAAGTAACAAATAGAAAAAGCACCCCAAAAGGGTGCTTTTTTAGTATTATGCAATATTGATATTCCCACTCGTCATTGTTTATAAATTTTGCTGTTCAAATGCGGATTTCTGTAAATAAATTCCAATTTTTAAGCCCGAGTACACGTAATTACTATTAATCATGCAAAAAACTGTTACCGTTGTTTTTCTAATTCTTGTAAACTTTGCCTTTGCGCAGAATAAGCCGCTGGATCACCATGTATATGACACCTGGGAGAGCATTTCGACCAAACAAATTTCAAATAATGGACAATGGATTGCGTACAGTGTCGCACAACAACAAGGAGATGCGAAGCTTTACATCAGCAACATAACGACCAGCAACAAGGTTATCGTCCCGCGTGCAGAAAACATCCGTTTTACGGCGGATTCGAAATATGCAGCGTTCCTGATCAAGCCGTTGTATAAAGAAGTAAGGGCATCCCGGATAAAAAAGGCAAAGGTGGACGAAATGCCGAAAGATAGCCTTGGTTTTATCAGCCTGACTGGAAGCGCGGTACAGAAGGTTGCACGTGTGAAATCTTTCAAAATTCCGGAAAATGGGTCTGCATTTCTTGCGTACCAACTCGAAAAACCAGATACCGCGAAGAAAGCAGCCAGCACTCCGGCAGCTGCATCCACAAAAGATAACGCAGACTACTTGGCGCCCGAGGAGAAAGAGAAAGATGCCGCAAAGGAAGGGTCGGATTTAATTGTCAGAAATTTAGTGAGCGGCGTACAGCGTACTTTTAAATATGTAACGGATTATAGCTTCAGCAAGGACGGCAAGCAGCTTGTGATATCCTGCAGTGGCTCCAAAAAAGATAAAACTGCCCCTACTGGCGTATTTTTGCTCAATACAGAGAAAGGAACGTTAAAGACACTCGTCCGGACAAAAGGGACGTATAAAGGATTTGTTTTTGATGAAGAAAGTGAAAGACTTGCTTTCCTTGGAGAAAATGGCCCCGAGAAGCAGGAAATAAAGAATTACAACATCTATTACAACTCTCCTACACTGGATACGGCTCAGGTACTTGTGGAAGATGACATGCCGGGAATGCCAAAACAATATGCCCTGAGCGGCAATGGTGAATTAAAATTCAGTAAGAACGGTGACCGGTTATTTTTCGGCATCGCTCCCGTTGGAAAACCAAAAGATACGACACTTGTCGAATTTGAACATGCCCAACTGGACATCTGGGGATACAAAGATGACTACCTCCAGCCCATGCAGTTGAAAAATGCGGATAAAGAAGCGAAAAGAAGTTACCTCGCAGTAATCGAGATCTACAACAGCGATCCTAAGATCATTCCATTGGCGGATGTAAAACTTCCGGAAACCAGCCTGATGAACGAAGGTGATGCGGACTGGATTCTGGCTTCTACCGACGTCGGAAACCGGATTGCCGTTCAATGGGCCGGACGGAGTGTCCGCGACTATTATCTGGTAAATGTTAAAACCGGGGCAAGGAAAAAGATTCTGGAGGGCATAAGCGGATACGCAGCAGCTTCGCCTTCCGGAAACTACATCATTTACTTCGACCGGAAAACGTCCAACTGGTATTCATATCAGGTACAATCTGGAAAGAAGACCCATTTGAACGCGGGCTTGCAAGTCAAATTTGCGGAGGAAGACAACGACGTGCCCGATGATGCATCTGATTACGGCGTTGCGGGGTGGACCGAAGACGATAAAACGGTGCTGATCTACGATCGCTATGACATCTGGGCATTCTCGCCGGATGGAAAAGGAGAAGCTAAGAATGTAACCAATAATCATGGACGGGAAAATGGCATCACTTTGCGGTACCAGCAGCAGGACCCTGAAGAACGAGTCATCCGGAACAATGAAACTGCAGGGTTCAGTGGATTCAATAATGTTACGAAGGAGAATGGATTTTTCCAGACCAGGTTGGGTGATTCGAAAAGTCCAGAGCTCCTTGTGATGGCAGGATTCAAGTACTCCGACCTGCTTAAGGCCAGGGATGCACAACGGTTCGTATACGAAAAAGGCAATTTTACCAACTCACCCGATGTATTTACATCGGCAGATCTGAAATCTGAAGTAAAACTTAGCGCCACGAATCCGCAGCAGCAGAACTACAACTGGGGAACTGCGGAACTGGTAAAATGGACAACTCCGAAAGGGCATCAATCGGAAGGTATCTTGTACAAGCCAGAAAATTTTGATCCGGCGAAGAAGTATCCGATGATCGTCTATTTTTACGAAAAGCTGTCGCAGGGATTGTATGCTTACAACCCTCCTGCACCTACGCCTTCAAGGCTTAACATTCCATTTTTTGTAAGTAATGGCTACCTGGTATTTGCACCAGACATCAGTTATGAGACCGGCTATCCTGGAAAATCAGCTGTAGAGTTTGTGAACTCTGGTGTAGAGTCTCTCAAAAAGAACAGTTGGGTAGATGGAACTAAAATTGGCTTGCAGGGACAAAGCTGGGGCGGCTACCAGGTGGCATACCTGATCACCCAGACCAACATGTACGCAGCGGCATGGGCCGGAGCTCCGGTTGTGAATATGACCTCTGCTTACGGTGGGATACGCTGGGAAAGCGGAATGAGCAGGCAGTTTCAATACGAGAAGACCCAAAGCCGGATTGGCGCCACCTTATGGGAAAAGCCGGAACTGTACATTGAAAATTCTCCATTGTTCCAATTACCGAAAGTAAGCACACCAGTGGTGATCATGTCTAATGATGCAGATGGTGCCGTACCCTACTATCAGGGTATAGAGATGTTCACTGCGCTTAGACGTCTTGAAAAACCTGCATGGCTTCTCGTTTACAACAATGAAGCACACAACCTGGTTCAGCGTCAGAACAGGAAAGACATATCTATTCGCGAGCAGCAATTCTTTGACCACTACCTGAAAGGTGCCAAGGCGCCGGTATGGATGGTCAGCGGCGTGCCTGCAACAGAGAAAAGTACCACATGGGGCTTTGATCTGACAAACGAAAAACCTTAAGTTTTCACCAGATAGATCGTCATTGTTGCTCCTATCGGCTGCAATGACGATTTTTTTTATCCGCACTTTTAAGATTATGATCAACGACATATTAACCAAATACAAGCAGTTTTCAGAACAGACGATAACCGACCGGTTTGTTAAACACGGGGATATCACCAGGTTAATCAACAACTTACCTGACCTGTTTACACGGGAAGTGGTTGGGTATTCCGTGGAAGGACGGGCCATCCATTTGGTCGGTTGTGGCCAGGGGCCGGCGAAGGTTCTGCTGTGGAGCCAGATGCACGGCGATGAAGCCACGGGGACGATGGCATTGTTTGATTTGCTGAACTTTTTAGCACATCCTGATCAGCAGAAAATTGCCGAAGAACTGATGCGGTCTTGCAAGCTGTACTTTCTTCCAATGGTCAATCCTGATGGTGCCGAGCGTTTTTCCCGGCGCAATGCGCAACAGATCGACATCAATCGTGATTACCTGCAGCTGTGCTCAGCGGAAGCTAAAGTTCTGAGAGAGATCAGGGATCGTCTGCAACCAGATTTTGGCTTTAACCTGCATGATCAATCCACATTGTGGAGTGTTAAAGGTACCGGGCAGCCTGCTACTTTGTCGTTTCTGGCACCGGCCTATGACGCAGAGCTCCACATTGATGAAACGCGGGCAAATGCCATGAAGGTCATTGCCGAGATATGCTCCGGGCTGCATCGGGCACTTCCCGGCAAGATTGGGCTGTTTGATGATGAACACGAGCCCCGTGCCTTTGGCGACAATTTTCAGAAGGCTGGGACCTCTACGATACTCATTGAAGCAGGCGGATTGAAGGACGACCCGGAGAAGCAGGAAATCCGTAAATACTATTTCTCTGCGATCCTCTTTGGCCTTCAGGCGATCGCTGGCAAAACGTACCTTAAGCAGCAGGTGGAGGACTACTTTAGCATACCAGGAAACAGTAAGGAGATCTTTCATGTGCTGATCCAGAATGTATCACTCGGGGATTTTAGCAGTAGCATAGGCATCAATTTCGAAGCGCTGCCGAATGCAGATGTCACGGCCACAGTGCACACCTACACCGTGGAGGATATCGGGGATCTGAGGTACTCCTCCGCCTATCTTACCTATGAGGCATCTGATCTGCGATTGATTGGTGATGTTGTACTGGAGCAGCCCGCGCAATTCGATTTGCTGCGGGACGACGTGTTAATATTATCGTTCAGAAACGGGAAATTACAATCAAAACTATAATTTAGACCTTTCAAATAAATATGGCGTTAAGCAGGATTTGGTCGGGATTTATTCTCGTTGCAATATTTGTTGCAGGTATTAAGTGTTTTTTCTTTGGTCAGACGGAAATATTCAACTGGATGATCATTGGCAAGGCCGGCGACCCCGGCAATCCTTTAAACGTGGACGGCGTAATTGAGACCTGCTGGACGGCCGTGAACATTTGTTTGAAACTCATAGGCATTATGGCGCTGTTTATGGGATTCATGAGTATTGCGGAGCGGGCTGGCGGCATTCGCGTGTTGTCGAGGGTCATTGGACCGTTTTTCGCGAAGCTCTTCCCTGACGTACCAAAAGGGCATCCTGCGACGGGCCATATGGTGATGAACTTTTCCGCAAACCTGCTCGGGCTGGATAATGCGGCAACGCCTTTCGGGTTGAAAGCAATGGAAAGTTTACAGGAGCTGAATCCCAGCAAGGACACAGCTTCTAACGCGCAAATTATGTTTTTGTGCCTGCATGCCTCCGGTTTAACGTTGATACCGGTGAGTATTATTGCCATCCGGGCATCCCTAAATTCCGCAAATCCGACAGAGATCTTTATACCCTGCATGATCGCAACGTTTGTCGCCACAATTGCCGCTATGCTTATTGTCTCTTTCAAGCAAAAGATCAATGTGCTGCAACCGATAATTTTAAGCTGGGTTCTGGGCCTGTCTGCCGTAATTGCCATGATGGTTCTTTACCTCACCAGCCTAAGTGCGGCCGGGCTCCAGTCGTTTTCAGGAATTCTGAGTAACGGACTGCTGCTGCTGATCTTCTTCCTTATCGTTGCCGGCGCTGTTTACAAGAAGATAGATGTCTTTGATGCATTTATTGATGGCGCCAAGGGTGGATTCGAAACCTCTGTACGCATTATTCCATTTCTTGTAGGGATGCTTATCGCAATTAGTCTGCTGCGTACCAGTGGAACGTTTGACATGATCATCAATGCGCTGAAAGCGGTGTGTACTTTTCTGAATGTAGACTCCAGGTTCATCGATGGGATACCTACTGCACTCATAAGGCCGTTAAGTGGCGGTGGAGCAAGGGGAATGATGGTGGACACAATTACCACACACGGGGCAGACTCATTTGCAGGCAGGTTATCAAGCATTCTGCAGGGATCATCTGACACGACCTTCTATGTGATCGCTGTGTATTTTGGAGCAGTAAATGTGAAGAATACGAGATATGCTATAGGCGCAATGCTGCTGGCCGACCTGGTCGGGATCATTACAGCCATAAGTCTCGCCTATCTTTTCTTTGGATAAGGTAGGCGAAACGATGAATTAGGCTGGTTTATAGGCAGATACCTGGCTGATGATCCGTTCCAGAATACCCGGTGCCACACTGGTGTGTTTTGAGGATTTCCAGCTTGAGGTTTCATCCATCCAGATGCAGAACGAGTGGTATCCATCAAGGACAACCGCATAGGTTTCATGGAAATCATCCTGGATCTGCATGCAAAAACCTTTAATAGGCTTGCCTTCTATATCGAACTGAAGTTTTAGATAATTACTTAACATGGTACATTTGGTTAGGATAGGGTGTTAACACGCTGGTACAGCCAAAAGTTTAAACTATTTACGCATACGCGTAAAAACTTTTCAACAATATTTTATTAGCGGGAAGCAAGTTAATGCACAATCCCACTCTAAACGAACATCGGGCAAGTTGTATACCAATTCATGAATATTTGTGTAGGTACTACCCAATTTCGGTTATTAACGTTACTTTGCTTACCAAATTCACTTAAATTCCTGCCAAACCTATGAATGCTGAAAATATAACCGCAATTACAGAGCTGGATCAGTCCAGGTACCGGACAAAGGTTTTCTCTGGAGGACACTTTATCTATGCAGATGAACCTGAGGAACTGGGCGGTACCGACGAGGGAATGAATCCGTATGCTTTGCTATTGGCCAGTCTTGGAAGCTGTACGGCAATCACGATCCGGATGTATGCTGATCGTAAGCAGTATGCATTGGATCACATCAAAATTGAGCTGTCGCTGGAGGTAAGTAAAGACCTGATTATGCAAACCCGGATTGTCCGGAACATCACCCTAAGCGGTGACCTTACGCAGGAAGAAAGGGCGAAGCTATCGTTGATTGCAGATAAATGTCCGATTCACAAAGTGCTGAGTAATCCGATAATTATCGAGACCACCCGGCTTTAATCAAACAAAAATAAAGCTGCTGGAAATAGATCCTGGGACGGCCGCGGGCTGCCTTGAAGCGATTGATTAAGGCTTCTGTGCATTTTTGAAGCCAGGAGTGTCAGGCAATAAGCTGTGCATTGACAACGTTAATCAGGTTATCAATATCGAAAGGCTTAGGAATAAATGCGTTTGCGGATTTGGGTTGCAGCAGCTGGTCCTGGAGGTTGTGACTTGCTGAGATCATGACAATAGGAATGAGCTGAAACATAGAATTGGACTTCAAGTCCTTACAAATTTCGCGGCCGTCCATCCCTCCAAGCATGACATCCAGCAATATAAGGTCTGGCTTGCTTGCTGCAACATTCTTTGAAACATCGTTCCCGTTATTTAAGGTGGTCACCTCATAACCTTCATCTTCCAGAATTATTCTTATGACGTCCAGGATATCCTCATCATCATCTACCACCAGCACTCTTTTCGTCTTCATCACTGCCATTTCACTGATTTACAAGCCATTTACATGCCAACAAAGTTTATTCTTCAATAAAAATATGTATTTACTAATATTATTAGCATCTTTATATATTAAAACTTCGTTTTAAATGAAATTTGCAATTGTAGATATTGAGACAACAGGAGGCTACGCTTCTGGCAACGGAATTACAGAAATATCTATTCACATTCATGATGGTAATTGCGTGACGGACAGCTGGGAAACGCTCATCAACCCCGAACAGTTTATCCCCTCCCACATTGAAGCACTTACAGGAATCAGCAATGAAATGGTGAGTATGGCGCCTACTTTCGACCAGGTTGCCGGTCAGATTCATGCGCTTTTGCACGATAAGATCTTTATTGCACACAATGTGAACTTCGACTACTCATTTGTCCGCCATCACCTCTCCCTGTGTGGCTACGTGCTAAACACAAAAAAACTATGCACAGTTCGGCTAAGCAGGAAGCTTTTTCCCGGATTTCCGTCTTATAGTTTGGGTAAACTCTGCAGTTCCCTGAATATTGACCTCGCTAACCGGCATCGCGCCGGCGGAGATGCGGCGGCTACTGCTATTCTCTTTGGAATGTTATTGAAAGCAGACAAAGAAGGAACAATAACCTTAGCCCTTAAGAAATCTTCCGGGGAGCAGGTACTTCCGCCGCATTTATCCACGACGTATATAGACCGGCTTCCCCAAAGCCCTGGTGTTTATTATTTCAAGGACGAAAAGGGAAAGGTTATTTATGTCGGCAAAGCTAAAAACCTGCGGTCGCGGGTGAAGTCGCACTTCAGCGGCAACAATCCAAGCAAGCAGCGGCAGGATTTCCTAAAGAAAATTCACAATATAGATTATGAAGTTTGCGGTACGGAACTCATGGCCTTTATTATGGAAGCTTCGGAGATCAAGCGTCTGTGGCCGGAGAACAACCGCGCATTGAAACGCTTTGAGCAGAAGTATTCCCTTTACAAGTTTGAAGATCAGAATGGATACCTGAGACTGGGAATTGACAAGTACAAAAAGCAATGTCCATCTATTTACAGCTTTAACAGCTTGCTGGAAGGACACAATTTACTTAAGCGCCTCATCAAGGATCATGTTTTATGTGAGAAACTATGTTTTATACAAACGAACCGGCAGGCTTGTGTTGCTCATCGGGATGGAGGATGTAACGGCGCTTGCATTGGGGAGGAGCTGCCTGCAGTATACAATGAACGTGTGGACCGTGCTATTGAAGAGTTGAAGTCCATGCTGCCTTCGTTTGCAATGATTGATCAGGGCAGAACGGAAGACGAGCAGAGCTGCCTGTGGATAGAAAAAGGCAAGTTTGTTGGTATGGGCTATATTTCCAGTCATACCGACGTGAAGGATATGGAGCTGGTGAAATCGGTGCTTACCCCCTTCCCTTCTAACGATTATATTTTAAATTTGATCCTTTCACATGCCACATCGAATCCACAGAAGATGGTACCGATAGATTTTCACGCTCAGCATCAATAAAATAGAAGAAAAATCCCAAATAGATTTGCTGAATTAGCGCTTAACTTCTATCTTTGGCGCTCCGAGAGGAAATGCATCCATAGCTCAGCTGGATAGAGCAACGGTTTTCTAAACCGTAGGTCATAGGTTCGAATCCTATTGGGTGTACTTAAAAGATGTTAAAAAGGCCTGTTTTGTAAGAAAACAGGCCTTTTTTCGTTTCTATAGTGCTCATTATTCAATGGTATATCACAACACCATCGTGCTTACCCATGATGACCATCGTGGCCAGGTTCACAAACAAGCCATGAGCGAGGATACCGTCGATCGCATTCAACCGCTCAGACAAGGTTGCCGGATCGTCAATTAAGCCAAAATCTGCATCCAGAATGTAGTTTCCGTTATCCGTGACAAAGGGGCTATGCTCCCGTTGCCGCAAAATTCCCTTTCCGCCTATTCCGGAAAGTTGCCGCTGAACATAATTCAGCGCCAGCGGAACAACCTCTACAGGAACCTTGAATTTTCCAAGCTGTTCAACGTATTTACCGGAGTCGGCGATGATAATTTCTTTTTTGGTCAAGGATGCGACTATTTTTTCCCGGAAAAGGGCGCCGCCGCCACCCTTAATCAGCTGCCTGCTCTTGGTAAATTCATCAGCTCCATCGATCGTCACATCTATGGCGCTCACATCATTGATGTCCACCAACTCAATGCCCAGATCTGCAGCAAGCAGTGCAGACTTTTCTGAGGTCGGAACGCCCTTTATTTTTAATCCATTGCGCACAAGTTCCGCAATTTGCTTGATTGCAAAATATGCGGTAGATCCAGTGCCCAATCCGACAACGTCGTTCTCTTTGATGTATTTCACGGCTTCAGCCGCTGCATTTTGACGCTCTACGTCTCTGGTAATATCTGATCTGTCCAAAATATTTGAGTTAAATTTCTAAATCGATTATTGTCCAAGAGGCTCCTCCTAAGGTCAATTTGCAGATGCCTCCTCATTGATTTTGTGTATGATTTCATCCAGTTCCTCCGCACAGGCACGTAGCGTCTCGAGCATGTGTTCCCGTTCTTTTGTATCTGTAGTTATGCTGACAAGTTGAATCAGCGACAAAATAGATGCGACTGGTTTGCGTATCCGGTGGGAATTTAACCAGGAAACGTTCCTGAGCTGCTCACTTTGCTGTCCAATTTTAGCTTCTTTTTCTTTGCGTTCGGTGATGTCATTCTCTACGGAGATATAACTTTCCAGTTCTCCGGCATCATTAAAAATGGGCGATAAATTTATCGACACCCAGTACTCGGCTTTGGACTTCATATACAACAGCAACTCTCCACTAAAGGCCTCCTGCCTGGTTACGGCAGCGATAAGCTGGTAGACGGTCTGCCAGTCGGTTTTAGGTCCATATAGCAGATCCGCATGCTTGTGCCCAATACATTCCGCTTCAGCATATCCCGATCGTCTAACAAAAGCAGCATTCACCCATGTAATTACGCCTGTAGGATCGGAGATAACAACCGGATTGTGGATTTTGTCAAGAATTTCTCCCTGCTGCCTGATCTGCAAGGCGCTGCGTTTCAACTGGTCAATATCTTTTATGGATCCGATAATCCGGATGGGCTTGCCTTCGCCATCGAGTAGCAAGTGGCACTGATCGCTTACATGTTTGTACTTATTATCGTGCAAGCGAATGCGGTATTCTGCCTGCCACTGGTGGACCTTCCTTGAAATGTTGTCTGCATAATCACTCGTTACGCGATCAATATCTTCCGGATGAATCAATGCTCTCCACCAGTTTAAAGTCTGGGAGATCAGCGCAGACGGATCGCCTGTAAGTGCTCTTAACTGGTCGCTGAAGATAACTTTCTGCTCAGAAAGGTCAAGATCGTAGATGACATCGCCTGTCGCCTTAGCAGCAAGATTGTAACGTTCCAAGGCAAGTTTGAGTTGATTGGTAGTCTCCTTTTCAGCGGTTATATCATTAAAATAAACGGATATACCCTCTTTGGTCGGATAGTACGCAATTTTAAGCCACTTATTCAGGGGATCATAGTGTGCTTCAATCCGGACGGGCGTCTGGCTTTCCATTGCCTGTTTCGCACCAAGATAGATGGGGGAATTGGCATAACCCGGAAACAACTCGCCTAGAGTCTTTCCTATCACGTCGGCATTGATGCCTGTACATTCATAAAAGTTTGAATTTACGCGGGTAATTACCCAGTCTCTGTTTAGCGTTAAAAAACTGTCTGATATGCTGTTGAGTGTATCCTCCAGATGAAGGTTGTCCTGGATCTTATCTTCGAACTTCCCAAGTAAAGCATAAAGCAACACCGCCGTGACCACGATGAACAGTGTTCCTTTTACCGTGCTGAAAGTCGTGAGGAGACCTGAATCAAGATCTCCCGCCATGAAAAGCATTGTTTTGTCACTGAGCAGAATCCAGAAAACACCAATGACGGTGTAGAGTAATGGGATGTAAATCTTTTTGGTTTTCATATTTGCCTGATTACTCCATGGATGCAAGGCAAGTTTACATCTGCCCGGGGCGATATCCCACTGTGATCACTTATCACTAACGTTATAAGTGGCTAACCTGTTTAATAAACGGCACAAAATTCCTTGCCGCTACATTAAGGATTAAACTTAAATGCCCCTGATGTTGAAGTTGGCAACACCACTAAACAAGAAAGGGCCCGCAAAATAGCGGACCCTCTTTGAATTTTGCAGCTTATTTGCTGGTATTTTTTTTCTCTGTTACTTCGGTACGGATTTCCTGAGCAAGGTTCTTTAATTCCTGCATTGCTTAACGTACTCGAGTTCCAGCAGCACCATTACCTGAGTTATAAAATTTGTCTGCATCAGCTTCTACGCTAGCAACCAGTTCCTTTAATTTCGAAAATTTTTCCATGTTCTTTTTAAATTAGTATTTGATTATGGGTTTAAAGTTAATAATTATTGGATTTTCTGCAAATGAAATACGCCCGATTGACTCTTTTTTGTAGGTTTTTACTATTTAAAACCATTTATCGATGCGTTTGTTAAAGTACAAAGTCCAATAATCTCAGCGTATTAAATTATACCGTATGGAAAGCAATGACACAAACACCAATCCAAAATCAGCAAGTTCGGAAGATTATGATCCAAACAACCCTCAGGACCTGACCAAACCGGCTTTCAATAGCACAACAGACCACCGGTCAACAAACGACCTGCCGGGAGTAGAAAATTTGGACGATCAAAACCTGGACGAAGATGAGGTAGCACAAGATCCCGAACGGCTGTCAGGTAGTTCTTCGAAAACAGATCTCGGTAATGGAGAAAGAACTCAGGAAGATAAAGATGATGAGAAAATAATTGAGCCCGGTTAGTTCCGGACTCAATTTTCGACCTAATTTATCCTCTTTAACTCAAAATCAGTTGGAATGTCTACCATCAGGGGCACCTTTTCAACGGTGACAAAACTCAGATCCAGCCCAAATCCTTTTTCTTCCGGTACACTGAAGGTCTTGAGGATCTTATAATAGATCATGGTACAGCGATCAATGAAATTCAGGCTGTAAGCTGTTGACATGATCTTCTCAATGACCACAAATCTGAAATCGCCCGCAATGTTATGCTCCTGAAGCGACCTGTAACGGCTGGTGATGTTTATCTCCCCATTCTTTACCATTTCTTCCACAACTTTACGGAAGAGCACGTTTATACGCTGCTCCACTCGAAAGCCAAGTCTGAAGTCGATACGGATGAGTTTTCCTTCAATTAACGGAACAACCTTATACTCCATTGTATGCGGTTCGTCGGTTACATCAACATGGATCAGCCAGTATACATCTGCCCGCTTGGGGAGCTTTTGGATCATGGAATACATAATGGAAGACTCAATTTCACTATTGAAGTTGGCGCTCGTGAGGTACACCAGCTGAGAAGCGTACTTGGGTATGGTTTCGTCGACGCTTATCTTATTGATGATCGGATAATACTTTTCAATGTCGATGAAACTCATGTATTTGTTCCTGATCTTCCGTCCGTTGAACCACGTCCACATGATCGAGAACAGGGACATACCCAGCAAAACGGTAAACCAGCCGCCGTGGAGAATTTTAGCGAGGTTGCCGTACAGAAAGGTAAGTTCAATGACACCATAAATCGCCAGGAAAATTCCAATCAGGTAGGCAGGTACACGCTTGCGCATCATGAAGACGGAAACCAGCACGGTGGTCATGAGCATTGCAACCGTAATGGAAAGCCCGTAGGCAGCCTCCATGTTTGTTGATTTTTTAAAGATCAGCACGACGATGATACAGCCGATACAAAGCACCCAGTTCATAGAAGGCACATAAAGCTGTCCTTTCTGATTGCTCGGGAAATTAATCTTCACTTTTGGCCAAAGATTCAGCCTGACGGCTTCTGCAATGAGTGTGAACGATCCGGAGATCAGCGCCTGGCTTGCAATTGCAGCTGCGATGGTGGCGATACAAATACCCGTAAAGAGAAACCACTCGGGCATCAGATGGTAGAAGGGGTTCATGTCTCCAAGGTGTTGCCCCTGAAGTTTCCACAGCCATACGCCCTGCCCCATATAGTTCAGCACCAGGCAGGTTTTCACATAAATCCAGCTTGCCCGGATATTTGAGCGCCCACAATGTCCAAGATCTGAATAAAGTGCTTCCGCTCCTGTGGTACAAAGGAATACGGCGCCTATAATAAGAAAAGCTTCGGGATTGGTGGTAAGAATATGGTATGCATAGTACGGGTTGATGGACCTCAGGATCCCGGGATACTCCAATACGTACGCTCCTCCAAGAACCGCAATCATCGTGAACCAAAGCCACATGATCGGGCCGAAGGCTTTCCCCACCAGGGAGGTTCCAAATTGCTGTAAAACAAACAGTACGGCTATGATCGCAATCACAATCGGGACAGTTGGAAGGTCTTCATAGATGATGGCAAGCCCCTCAATAGCGGAGGAAACCGTAACCGCAGGCGTCATAATGCCATCGGCCAACAAGGCTGCCCCGCCGATCATCGCGGGGTATATCAACCATTTCGCCCTTCTTTTAACCAAAGAGTAGAGTGAGAATATCCCGCCTTCACCTTTATTATCTGCTTGCAGCGTAATTACAACATACTTGATGGTGGTCTGAAGCGTAAGTGTCCAGAAGATGCAGGAAAGTCCTCCAAGAATGAGGTCTGCAGTAATAAGCCTTTCGCCAATGATTGCTTTAAATACATAAAGCGGAGAAGTACCAATATCGCCGTAAATTATTCCAAGACTAATTAATAACCCAGCCGCGGATAATTTACTTACACTTTTATGATTTGACATTTTCCAAAATTGAAGACGCCAAAGGTAGTAATTGCTAGGTAACTACAACATTAAAGCACGTCTTTTAATGTCGCCCAAACATTTTCTGCCAGGATCTGGTGTCCGGCAGCCGTTGGATGTACACCATCGCCTTGATTTAATCTGGAAACGCCCCCAACTCCTTCCAGTAGGAAGGGCACAAAATAGAGTTTGTTCCGTTCAGCAAGCGCTGGAAATACTGCTTTAAAGTCATTTGCATACTGGATGCCCATACTCGGTGGCATCATCATGCCTGTGAGTACAATTTTGCAATCCGGATACCGGGACTTCACCTGATCAATGATGGACTGCAGGTTCTTTGATGTCTCTGTCGGCTTTAAGCCGCGCAGGCCATCGTTCGCACCAAGCTCCAATACAAATACATCAATTTTCTGCTTCAAGATCCAGTCGACCCTGGTTTTCCCTCCAGCGGTAGTTTCACCGCTTAAGCCGGCAGCGACAACATTGTACGGCAAGCCAAGGGAGTCGACCTTATGTGCAATAAGTTTTGGAAAAGCTTCATTGGGATCTTCAAGTCCATATCCGGCGGTAAGGCTATCGCCGAAAAATAATAGTGTTTTCGTTTTCTGTTCGGCCACTTTTTTTTCTACTTTAACGGTTTCTTCGGTTTTGTTCGTTTGGCTTCCATTACTGCAGGCCATGAAAAACAACAGTATCGAAGAAAGATAGTTCAGGTATCTGTACTTTGTCATCATTGCAAGTTAGAAGGAATTATCAAAACATATAGTTACTAAATAGGTTTTTTGTTTATAAACATTAGAATATAACACGTGTCCGGAATTTTAAATGTCTCCAATCTTAACAAGTCGTACTCCTCTGCCGGAGCTTCATTACCGGTTTTGAACGATGTCACATTCAGTGTCAGTGAAGGAACAACAGTATCCATCGTAGGCCCCTCAGGAAGTGGAAAAACAACCTTACTCGGCTTGTGCGCTGGTCTGGACCGTGCAACATCCGGATCTGTCGTGCTCAATGGGATCACTTTAGACCGCTTAAATGAAGATGAACGCGCAAAAGTAAGAAACCAGTTCATCGGCTTTATATTTCAAAACTTCCAACTGCTGCCGACCCTTACTGCGATAGAAAACGTGATGGTTCCACTGGAATTACGCGGCGAACTCAATGTCAGATCCAGGGCACTTGCATTATTAGATAAGGTAGGGCTTGCAGACCGCGGCCACCACTATCCCACCCAACTGTCTGGAGGAGAGCAGCAGCGCGTCTCCCTGGCACGTGCATTTTCAAACAGCCCCAGAATCCTGTTTGCCGATGAACCTACGGGAAACCTGGATACAGAGACTGGCCAGAAAGTGGAAAAACTGCTATTCGACTTGAACACAGATGCAGGTACAACCTTGATCGTGGTTACCCACGATCTGGAGCTTGCGGCAAAAACGTCCAGAGTCATACGGCTGAAAGCCGGAGCAGTATTAAGTGACGACCTACAGCCCATCTACCATGGATAGAAACAAAGGAGCTGGTCTGCTATGGCTGGTAAAAATGGCCTGGCGCGACAGTCGTAAAAACCGGTCCAGGCTGTTGTTGTTCATTTCTTCTATGATTCTCGGCATTGCGGCTCTCGTAGCCATTTATGCCGTGGGCGACAACCTCAACAGGGACATTGATAAACAGGCTGCAACCCTGTTGGGTGCAGATCTGAACTTACACAGCAACAAGCAGCCGGCTGCCCCTGGAAAAAAGATAGTTGATTCATTGAATAAAATATCCAGCGGGTATGCGGAAGAGCAAAGCTTTGCGTCTATGGTCTTGTTTTTAAAAGGCCAGGGTACCCGGCTGGTGCAGATCCGGGCTCTGAAGGGTGAATTTCCTTTCTATGGCACTATCGAAACCACACCGCTGTCTGCCGCATCTACCTTTAAACAAGGGCGGGAAGTTCTGGTTGACAAAACATTGATGCTGCAATACCAGGCAGAGGTGGGTGACTCGGTACAAATTGGCAAGTTGAATTTCAAAATAGCCGGTGCACTGGATAAGGCGCCCGGACAATCCGGATTTACGAGCACCATCGCACCCTCGATATTTATTCCACTGGAATACCTTCCCAAAACAGGCCTGGTTGATAAAGGCAGCCGCATTTCCTACAACTACTATTTCCGTTTCCCGGACACATCGGATGTTGATGCATTGGTTGAAAAACTTGCTCCGGCATTCGACAAGTTCGACATGGACGAGGAAACAATAACCTCCAAAAAAGCAAGTACAGGGAAATCTTTCTCCGACGTGACCAAATTCCTGTCGCTGGTAGGCTTTATCGCCTTATTGCTTGGATGCATTGGCGTAGCGAGCGCGGTGCACATCTATGTTCGCGAAAAGATGCAGAGCGTTGCCATACTGAGGTGTCTGGGTCTAAGCTCCAGGCACGCTTTCCTGATTTACCTCATTCAGATTACGGCAATTGGATTTATCGGCGCATTAGCCGGTTCCATGCTGGGAACAGGGATACAGCAGATCCTGCCATCAGTTTTTAAAGAATTTCTCCCGCTGGAGATGAGTACAGACATATCCTGGAGGGCAATCGCCCAGGGTCTGGTTTTAGGCGTACTGATTTCATTTTTATTTTCCCTTTTGCCTCTTATTTCCATCCGCAAGATTTCACCGCTAAATACGATACGGATCTCTGGTGAGCATGAAAGAACTGACAATGATCCATGGCGCTGGTTTGTGTATCTGCTTATCTTTGGCTTCATCACCTGCTTCGCCCGGCTGCAACTGCAAAGCTGGCGGGAAACAGCGATATTCTCCCTGAGTATCGTTGCTGGCTTCGCTATCCTTTATGGCGTCTCGGCGGCGGCTGTCATTCTGATCCGGAAGTACTTCCCGAACTCCTGGAGTTACATCTGGCGTCAGGGCCTCTCTAACCTGTACAGGCCCAATAACCAGACGACGGTACTTGTACTCGCCATCGGCCTGGGAACCGCCTTTATATGCACCTTATTCTTTGTTCAGTCCATCTTAATTGGTCGCATCACGCTTTCCACGTCCGATAACCAGGCCAATATGATCATCTTCGACATCCAGCCTGTGCAGAAAGCGGCCATAACAGAACTCACCAGAAAGCAGGGCCTGCCGGTAATACAAGAGGTTCCGATTGTAACCATAAGACTGGAAGAAATTAACGGGGTCAATGCGGAAGAAAATAAGAATGACTCCACGAAGAAATATTCGAACCGGGCCTACAACTCGGAGTTGAGGGTAACCTTCCGCGATTCATTAACTTCCTCAGAAAAACTGGTATCGGGTAAATGGCAGGGTCAGGTGAATAAGGGTGATACCGCGCGGGTATCTCTGGAGGAAGGTTACGCGACACGCATCCATGTGGGGCTTGGCGATCGACTATTGTTTAATGTCCAAGGGGTTATGGTACCGGCTGTGGTCGGAAGCATTCGCCAGGTCGACTGGAACAGGATACAGACAAACTTTCGGGTATTGTTCCCGAAAGGCGTCTTAGATGATGCGCCTAAGTTCCACGTCCTGGTCACCCGGGTCCCCGATCCTACAGCTTCGGCAAGTTTTCAGCAGAAGGTTGTCTCTGAATTTCCAAATGTGTCAATTATTGATCTCGCACTGATCCTCAGTGTTGTTAACCAGATACTGGAAAAGATTGGCTTTGTGATCCGCTTTATGGCGGGGTTTAGCATCATTACCGGTTTGATCGTTTTGATATCCTCGGTGTTGATCAGCAAATATCAGCGGATGCAGGAAAGTGTTTTGCTGCGCACACTCGGGGCGAGTAGCAAACAAGTATTCCTGATTACCGCGTTTGAGTATCTTTTTCTAGGTGCGATTGCATCAATCACGGGAATTGCCATTGCCTTGATCGGTAATTGGGCACTTGCCAGGTTTGCCTTCGATATTCCGTTTTCACCAAGCTGGACCGCAGTACTGCTTATATTTATCTGCATTTCCCTGATCACCGCGCTGATCGGTATATTAAACAGCAGGTCCGTATTGAACCGTCCGCCACTGGAAGTGCTCCGGAAGAACAACTAAAACAATCGTGCAGGTTGCACTTCAGATCGACTTACTTCCACTAACGGAAAAAGTAAATAATACGTTAGCTGTTACACAAAAAAGGGGTTGTTGCTTCATCTGCCTCACACATGCGCGGCAAATAAAGTAACAACCCTGCAAAAAGATCACTACTCAACAACTGCTCTGAACATCAGGGCAGCCACTGTAAGGTGTGTTCTTGGATCTATAAGTATCGCACAGCCATTCTTCTTGTTTTCCGTGTATAAGTCGTATGCAAGCGCATCAGCGGTCTTAATCACGACACGCCCAATATCATTCAGCCTGAAATCATACTCTTCTTTCTTCTCCAGGGTATTGATATCAACCTTATATAATATTTCGCGGATCTTACATTTCGTTACTTTGCTATTGTGCTGGAGTAAATACATGGTTGATTCATCCATTGGACGGTTGTCCATCCAGCATAAATCCGCCTCAACAAGCTGTGAGTGTTCCGGAAGTGCATTTGAGTTCACCAGTACGTCTCCCCTGCTGATGTCAATATTATCCTTTAAATGTACGGTTACAGACATACCTGCATGTGCGGTCTCGGGAAGCTTATTGAACAGCTCGATCCTGTCTATTGTCGATGTATGACCTGAAGGTAAGACCGTCACCTGATCGTTCACGGAAAAAGAACCGCTCAGTATACGTCCGGCGTACCCTCTGTAGTCATGAAGTTCATCTGTTTGCGGGCGGATCACCCATTGTACAGGCATCCTTGCAAACCTTGATGCTTTTGTGTCTTCAACATCTACTGTTTCCAGAAAGTCGATCAGGCTCAGGCCGGTGTACCAATCCATATGCAGAGACTTCTCTACTACATTATCACCCTTGAGCGCACAAACCGGAATGAACGTTACATTCTCCAGGTTTACGGTCGCCGCAAGTTGTTCATATTCGTCTGTGATGGCTTTGAAGACGGACTCGCTATATCCCTGCATGTCCATCTTGTTTACGCAAACCACTACGTTCGAGATACCCAGAAGGGAAACCAGGTAAGAGTGACGAACCGTTTGCTCTACGATGCCATGACGCGCATCAATCAAAATAATAGCCAGGTCTGCCGTTGAAGCACCCGTAACCATGTTCCTTGTATACTGAATGTGACCTGGAGTATCCGCAATGATAAACTTCCTGTTTTTGGTCTGGAAGTACTTATAGGCCACATCGATTGTGATACCTTGCTCCCGTTCGGCTCTTAACCCATCCGTCAGAATTGCGAGGTCTATAGAACCATCATCGTTCTTTCTGTTTGATGTCTGGAGCGCTTCCAGCTGATCTGCAAGAATAGATCCCGTATCGTACAACAACCGGCCAATCAGCGTGCTCTTACCATCGTCAACACTACCTGCCGTAAAAAATTTCAACATATTCATTAAAAGTATCCCCCTTTCTTGCGATCTTCCATTGCGGCCTCAGATACTTTATCATCTAACCTCGATCCGCGTTCGCTGATCTTAGAAGCACTAATTTCATCAATAATATCATCTATCTGGTCTGCGTCAGACTCCACTGCAGCGGTACAACTCATATCGCCTACCGTACGGAACCTCACCATTCTGTTCGTTACCACATCATCTTCATCCATATTCAGGAACGGCGATGCGGCCATCAGCTGCCCATTACGGGTGATACAATCCCTTCTGTGTGCAAAGTAGATCGATGGCAGATCCATGTTCTCCCGGCGTATATAATTCCACACGTCCAGTTCAGTCCAGTTGCTGATTGGAAACACCCTTACGTTCTCTCCTTTGTGGATCTTGCCGTTGTAGATGTTCCAGAGTTCAGGACGTTGCCTTTTAGGGTCCCATTGCCCGAATTCATCCCGTACAGAAAAGATCCGTTCTTTAGCCCTTGCTTTCTCTTCATCCCGCCGGGCACCCCCGATGCAAGCATCAAAGCCATTTGCGAGAATGGTATCCAGCAATGTTATCGTCTGCAGCGAATTGCGTGATGCATTCTTTCCTTTTTGTTCAACCACTTTGCCCTGGTCAATCGAATCCTGTACGTAACCTACAATCAACTTTTCTCCAAGACGTTTCACCATTTCATCCCGGTAGGTAATGGTCTCCTGAAAGTTGTGGCCGGTGTCAATGTGCACCAGTGGAAAAGGAAACTTTCCCGGCCGGAAAGCCTTTTCCGCAAGACGCACCAGCGTAATCGAATCCTTCCCGCCAGAGAACAGCAAGGCAGGTTTTTCAAATTGCCCAGCAACCTCCCGCAGAATGTGGATGGCCTCTGCCTCTAATTCATCTAAATAATCTAAATTGTATTTACTCATCTTTTTTCTTCTAACTGGCATGCAAGCCACATTCCTTTTTCGACTGATCTTCCCACCACCATCTTCCGGCGCGGAAGTCTTCACCTTCGCGCACTGCTCTCGTACATGGAGCGCAGCCCACACTAGGGAAACCTTTGTCGTGCAAAGGATTATATATGATATTATTTTCTTTCACGTACGCTTTTACCTCATCCAGGCTCCAGTCGAAGATTGGATGAAACTTCAACATCTGATTTCCTTCATCCCATTCCAGGTTGCTCAGCTCATGCCTGTTGGCAGATTGCTCCGCACGGATTCCCGTGATCCAGCACTGGTAGCCTTCCAGGGCCCGCTTCAACGGTTCAATCTTACGGATGTAGCAACATTGTTTGCGGTTCTCTAC